>JADHTD010000051.1 GCA_016776525.1 Rhodospirillales bacterium | reverse complement strand
CCTCAAGCCCCTCGACACCCACAGGCTGGAAGCGCTGCGCATCATCACCTCGACCGGCTCACCGTTGGCCCCGGCATCCTTCGATTATGTCTATGAAAGCATCAAGGCCGATGTGCAGCTGGCTTCCATCGCCGGCGGCACCGATATTCTCGGCTGTTTCATGGGCGGCAACCCGATGGGCTCCGTGCGGCGGGGTGAAATCCAGTCCCGCGGCCTCGGCCTGGCCGTCGAAGTCTTCGACGACAACGGCAAGCCGGTGCGCGGCGAAAAAGGCGAACTGGTCTGCACCAAGACCTTCCCGTCCATGCCCATCGGCTTCTGGAATGACGACGGCAATAAGAAATACCATGCCGCCTATTTCGAACGTTTCCCCGGCATCTGGCACCACGGCGATTACCTGGAACTGACCGAGCACGACGGCCTCATTATGTTCGGGCGGTCGGATACGACGCTTAACCCGGGCGGGGTGCGCATCGGCACCGCCGAGATCTACCGTCAGGTGGAAAAACTGGATGATGTTATCGAAGGCATCGTCATCGGCCAGGACTGGGACAACGATGTCCGCATCGTGCTTTTCGTCGTGCTGCGCCCGGGCCTGACCCTGGACCAGGCGCTGGCCGACAGCATCCGCAAACAAATCCGCGCCAACTGCACGCCGCGCCATGTACCGGCCAAGATCATCCAGGTCACCGATATTCCGCGCACCAAGTCCGGCAAGATCACCGAACTGGCGGTACGCGATGTCGTCCATGGACGGGAGATCAAAAACCAGGAAGCCCTGGCCAATCCGGAGTCGCTGGACCTTTATAAGGACCTTGCTGAATTACAGGATTAGCGGTTTTAATTTTAGCAATAATCGGGTGGGGAAGCGGGCCGGCACCGCAAATGACGTTCTCAAATCTCGATATTGGCGACCGCCCGGTAAAGGGCTTGCAGTTTTGCCGGTGCGCTGCCGTCACCGGCCTTGGCCCGGGCTTCCAGGACCGTAATGCAGCCTTCGGCCACTTCCTTCAGCTCATCGGTTTCCAGGGCTGAAAGGAATTTTTCCGGGTCCTGTCTGATGGCGATGATGAACGGGTTGGTCATGTCTTGCGTCTCCGGGGCCGGGTATCGATTCGGGCGGGCGGTAAGGTGCCCGATCAATTTGGCTTTGTCCATATAATTGGCCCGACGCCGCTACCGTCTTTGTGAATTGTGTAAACCGCCTTTTTGGTGCAAATTGCTCTCAATTGAGATTAAGGGGCCCGCAACGACGGCCCCTTGTTTCTTTCCTTTTTCACCCTGGAGCGATCCAGCCATGAGCCAAAGCCCCCTTTCACGCCTGCAAGGCAATGTCATGCTGGTCCTGCTGGCCGGGGCCGTCATCCTGAGCCTCAGCATGGGTATCCGGCAGACCTTCGGCCTGTTCCTGGGGCCGATGACCCAGGTGCTGGAAACCGGCCGTGAATCCTTTGCCTTTGCCATGGCCATCCAGAACATCCTGTGGGGCGCGGCCCAGCCCTTTGTCGGCGCCGTCGCCGACAAATACGGCAGCATGCGGGTACTCTTGGCCGGAACCGTGGCTTACGCCCTGGGCCTAGTGCTGATGGCCAATGCGGGAAGCGTTCTCGATCTGCATCTGGGCGGCGGCGTGCTGATCGGCTTCGCCATGAGCGCCACCAGTTTCTCCATCGTCCTAGGTGCCATCGGCCGCCTGGTGCCCGAGGAAAAGCGGTCTATGGCCTTAGGCTTGGCCAGCGGCGGCGGGTCTTTCGGTCAATTCATCATGGCCCCGGTCGGCCAGCAGCTGATCAACAGTTTTGGATGGTCGCAAGCGCTGATGATTATGGTGCTGATGATCGCCTTTATCGCACCGTTGAGCCTGCTGTTAGGGGCCAAGCCGTCCAAGCAAGGCGGCGGCATCGGCCAGTCGGCGGAACAGACCCTGCGCGAAGCCCTGCGCGAAGCCAAGGCCCACCGCGGGTACCTGCTTTTGACCCTTGGTTTTTTCGTTTGCGGCTTCCAGGTCGTCTTCATTGCCGTTCATCTGCCGGTGTTCATCACCGATGCCGGATTGAACCCCAGCATCGGCGCCACGGCGTTGGCCCTGATCGGCTTCTTCAATATCGTCGGTACCTATATCTGCGGTTGGCTGGGCGGGCGCTATTCCAAGAAATATTCCCTGAGCACCCTTTATGTGCTGCGCTCCATCGTCATTACTGTCTTCATCATGGTGCCCCTGTCGGAAACCTCGGTGCTGGTTTTCGCCTCGCTGATGGGGCTTCTGTGGCTGGGCACGGTGCCCCTGACCAGCGGATTGGTGGCCCAGATTTTCGGGGTGCGCTACATGTCGACCCTGTTCGGCATCGTCTTCTTCAGCCATCAGGTCGGCAGTTTCCTCGGCGTCTGGCTGGGCGGCTGGGCGTTCGACGCCACCGGTTCCTATGACCTGATCTGGTATATTTCGATTTTCCTTGGCATCGTCGCCGGCCTGCTGCACCTGCCGATCGCCGAACAGCCGGTGAGCCGCTTGTCGGAGCAGACGGCCTGATGACAACCCCCGACCACTTCCGGGCCCTGGCCGCCTACAATGAATGGGCCAATAGCCGCCTGTATGAGGCCGCCGGGCGTCTCGATGAAGAGTCCTATTTACAGGATCGGGCGGCTTTTTTTGGCAGCATCCACGGTACCCTCAACCACATCCTGGTTGGCGACCGCATCTGGTTGGGACGGCTGACAGGCGAAGAGTCCGGCATCCGATCCTTGGATCAGATTCTTCACACGGCTTTCGATAACTTGTGGGAGGCCCGCCAACTGGAAGACCGGCGCATTATCGGCTTCGTTGACGGTCTGAAGGCCGACCGTCTCGGCGAAATTCTCAAATACCGGAACACGGCCGGTGAGCCGATGGCCCTGCCGATTGATATGATCCTCACCCATCTGTTCAACCATGACACCCACCACCGGGGTCAAGCCCACAACATGCTGAGCCAGGCCGGGGCCGATCCACAGGGCATGGATCTGGCGTACTTCCTGCAAATCTAATCCTCAGGAAAAGTAATCCTCAGGCGGGTCAGAAAAAAACACGGCGCCCCGAAGGACGCCGCGCTTCAAACGTAATAGTTCATTGATCGCAGGTGTTACGGACGGACGTAGCTCCAGCCCTTTTCCTGAAGTTCGATCAGACGGACGACGCCGGACGGCACCTGTTCGGCAATATCGAGAAGTTCCGGTTTTTTGCCTTCCTTCTTGGCCATGCCGTTCATGGTGTTGCCGCAGGCCTTGAAGGAAACGTTGGGGAAGCTGCCGCCATAACTGGCCAGGCGTTTTTTCACCGGCGACGTGTCGGCACGCAGCATGTGCAAGCCGGGACCGTAGGCGACGATCTCGATTTCTACTTCCTCGCCTTTTTTCTGATAGTACTTGGTGACGTTGGCCGCGTTGTTGAGCGCCATGTTCATGCGCGCCGGGTCTTTGTCATCGACATGGATGGCCACCCGGTGTTTCTCGGCAGCCGAGGCCGGCAGCGACGGAGCCATTACGGCCATCAGGGCCAGAACGGCGGCGATTGAACCAAAAAATTTCTTAAACATAAGAGAGCTCCTCCCGAAATAAAGCACCCCCCAATTCCCGGTCTCATACCGGGATGGGGCCAACACCATGGCCCATTCATCCTATATGAGAGAAATAAAATCCCTGTGATGTGGCTGTGAACGGCGGCGTTCAAAGTGATTTAAGGAGTGAGAACGATCTTGCCCGTAGACCGCCGTTCGACAAGGCTTCCCAGGGCCTCCGCCGCTTTTTCCAGCGGCAGGGTCTCCGACACATGCGGTTTAAGTTTGCCGTCGGAAAACCACGAAAAAAGCTCCTTGAAAGATTTGTCGATCAGCGCCGGGTCGAGGGTCCGGTAGGCTCCCCAGTAATACCCGAACACCGAGATGTTCTTTATCAGGAGGATATTGGCCGGGATTTGCGGCACTTGGCCACTGGCGAAACCAACGGCCAGGATGCGCCCGCCGGGGGCCACGGCCCGGAGCGAGGCCTCGAAGACGGGGCCACCGATGGGATCGTAAACCACATCGGCGCCGCGGCCGCCGGTCAGCCTCTTGACGGTTTCGTGCAGGTTTTCCGTCGTATAGTCGACGCCTAGGTCGGCACCGCTTTCGGTGGCCACCTTCAGGCGGTCGGTGCCGCGGGCGGCGGCAATGACCGTAGCGCCCAAGAGCTTTCCGATCTCTACGGCGGTCAGGCCGACCCCGCCGGCGGCCCCATTGACCAACAGGGTTTCGCCCTTATTCAGGTGCGCTTTCAGTTTGAGGCCCAGGTGCGAGGTGCCATAGGCGACGGGAAAGGCCGCCGCCGTTTCAAAATCCATATCATCGGGAATATTAAAGACATCACTGGCCTTGGCCGCCACTTCCTCGGCAAAGCCGCCGTAATCGAGAACCGCCATCACCCGGTCGCCTTTTTTACAGCGCCGCACCCCTTTGGCGACCTCGATCACTTCGCCCGCCACTTCCAGGCCGGGGCTGAACGGATAGGGCGGCTTTATCTGATAGCGCCCGGAAACCAGCAGGGTATCGGCAAAATTAACGCCGGCGGCCCTGACCGCAATGCGCACACTGTTTTCCGTTAGGGTCGGTGACGGGATGTCATCGACGATCAAGTCTTCCGGTTTACCCTGGGCCCGGCAGAGGACGGCGCGCATCTTTTATCTCCTTAGGCGTCAATTTTTTGTATTCCTTGATTGTTACGTTTTTTTGCCCAAGGTTAGCAACTGTAGATACGGAAAAACGGAGAAAAAATGCGCGGCTATTTTGGGATCGGTGCTGAAGGAATCAGTAAGTCGATGAACGTCGGCAGCCTGTTCCGCACGGCCCATGCCTTCGGCGCCAGCTTCGTCTTCACCATTGATGCGGTTTATGAGGAAACGGAAGGCGGCCTGGCCGACACCTCGGACGCGCCCGGGCATGTTCCGTTTTACAGCTTCCCGAACCGCGAGTCGCTGCTGCTTCCCAAAGACTGCTCCCTGGTCGGTGTCGAACTGACCGATGATGCCATAGACCTGCCCAGTTTCCATCATCCCTCCCGGGCCGCCTATGTGATGGGTCCCGAGCGGGGCTCGTTAAGCCCGGAACTGACGGAACGCTGTGCTTTCGTGATCAAGATTCCGACCCTCTTTTGCCTCAACGTCGGCTTGGCCGGGGCCATCGTCATGTATGACCGCACCATCAGCTTAGGCCGTTTTGCGCGCCGGGCCGAACGCCCCGGAGGCCCCACGGAAAGCCTGCCCGAGCCCGTTTTCGGTGATCCCGTCCTGCGCCGCAAATTGGATCAATACCGGGCCAGCCCCCCGGCCGCCGAACCGGCTGAAGGCGATTGAAGGCGCTCTGTTTTGCACCTCCCCTTGGCAAGGTCCGCCGGGAAGGGTATCAATTGTTGCCATGAACCTGCATCCGGCCCGCATCGGAATTCTGTCCCTGGCTGCCTTGCTGTTGCTGTCCGGACCGGCGGCGGCCGAAAGCAAGCTGATCGACGTATTCGGCGATTGGAACGCTTTCACCGATACGGAGAACGGCCAGAAAATCTGTTACATCGGCAGCGCCCCGACCAAGGAAGAGGGTAAATATTCGAAACGCGGCGACACCTTTATCCTGGTCACCCACAGGCCGGCGGAAAAAAGCGTCGGCGTCATCAGCATCGCCGCCGGTTATACCTATAAAAAAGACAGCGACGTACAGGTCATCATCGGCGGCAAGACCTTTGCCCTTTTCAGCAACGGCGATCATGGTTGGGCCGAGGACGCCAAAACCGACCGCGCCCTGGTCCGGGCCATGCGGGGCGGTAGCAAGATGGCCGTCAAAGGGGTTTCGGCGCGGGGCACCCGGACCACCGACACCTATTCCCTGAAAGGCTTTACCGCCGCCTACAAAGCCGCCAGTACGGCTTGCGGATTGTAATTTTCGCTCCCGCCAGTGCGCAAAAACGCACGACTACACTCAAAGCATTTATGCGGTCACCGCATTGGTGCGGCGCATAAGCGCCGGGCCTCGTTTTATGGGGCTTGACCCCAGTCGGTTTGGGTCGAGTCCCATTGGATTATTCGCGGCCAGTGATCTATTAAATATTTATTTTCCCTGGCGGTCGGGCCTCTATGGTCCTATTTCTTGCCCCATGAGCGACAACCGCAAAAACCTGATCGGGCTCAGCCGCCCTGAGTTGGCCGCTGAACTGGCCGCCATCGGCGAAAAGCCGTTCCGCGCCAAGCAGCTTTGGCACTGGGTCTATTACCAGGGCGAAAGCGATTTCGCCAAAATGACGACCCTTTCCAAGGAATCCCGGATTTCGCTGGCTGAGAAATTTTTCGTCGCCCGCCCGGCCATTGCCCAAGAACAGACTTCCAAGGACCGCACCCGCAAATGGCTGTTGCGTTTTGAGGACGGCAACGAAGCGGAGGCCGTCTTTATTCCGGAAGAGGACCGGGGCGCCGTCTGCATGTCGTCACAGGTCGGCTGCACGCTGACCTGCTCTTTCTGCCACACCGGCACCCAGAAGTTGGTCCGCAACCTGAGCGCCGGCGAAATCGTCGGCCAGTTCATGCTGGCCCGGGATTCTTATGGCGAGTGGCCGAGCCCGGCGGGCGAGAGATTGCTCTCTAACATCGTCCTCATGGGAATGGGCGAGCCGCTTTACAATTTCGACGAGGTTGCCAAGGCCCTGCACATCATCATGGACCCGGAGGGCATCGCCCTGTCCAAACGCCGCATTACACTGTCGACCTCGGGCGTGGTGCCGATGATGCAGCGGTGCGGCGAGGAAATCGGCGTCAACCTTGCGGTCAGCCTGCATGCGGCCACCAACGAATTGCGCGACCAGCTGGTGCCGATCAACCGCAAATATCCCATTGCCGAACTGATGAAGGCCTGCCGCGCCTATCCGGGGGCCAACAATGCCCGGCGCATCACTTTTGAATATATCATGCTGAAAGGGATCAACGATTCCCCCGCCGACGCCCATCAATTGGTACGGCTGGTCAAGGGCATTCCCGCCAAATTCAACCTGATTCCCTACAATTCCTGGCCGGGGTCCGAATTCGAGTGCTCAACCGGCGGGGCCATGAAACGGTTCGCCGAGATTCTCAACGACAATAGCCTGTCAGCGCCGATCCGGGTGCCCCGGGGACGGGACATTATGGCTGCTTGCGGTCAATTGAAGTCCGCCAGCATGCGGCAGCGCAAAAACAACCGCCCGGCGGCTGAGCCGATAACGGACGCGGCGCTAACCATTCCTTAAATAAGGTACTGTCACAATTCTTGAATTAGCGTTCCATTAACCGTATGGTGCGCGGCATTAAGGAGTTATTGGCTATGGCAAGACCCCAGGAATTCGACCGCGACGCCGTCGTCGACAAAGCCATCGAGGTGTTCTGGTCCAAGGGCTATGAAGCCACATCGATTCAGGACCTGGTCGAGGCCACCGATATCAACCGGGGCAGTCTCTATAACACCTTCGGCGACAAGGCCGGGCTGTTTACCGCCGCCATGGAACGGTATTCCGCGTCCTCTCCGTCGAAACGGGTGATTGATGCCGCCGAAGCTGGGCCACCCCGGGAAACCATCGAAAACCTGTTTGCCGAAATCGTCGACCATGGCGCCGCCGATGCCAAATGCCGCGGCTGCCTGGTGACCAATACGGCGACCGAAATGACCGGCCGCGATAATGCCGTTGCCGAGAGAATCCGCACCAACATGCAGCGCCTGGAAGACGCCTTCTTACAGTTGATCGAACGCGGCCAGGCCTGCGGCGAGATTGCCCCCTGGCGGGCGCCGCGGGAATTGGCCCGCTTCCTGGTCGCCTCTGCCCAGGGCATGCAGGTCATCGCCAAGGTCGAAAGCGACCGGCACGCCCTGCAGGATATCGCCGACACCGTCCTCTCAAACCTGGATTAATCTCCCTTTGCTCCCGGACGGCATCAATGCGGGCCTTATTCTGGAACAATTGTTCAATAACTGTTGACTCCCATCATCGGCTCCCGTAGAACCGGAAAAGAGGTTTTTGAACAATCGTTCCAGGTAAATAACCCGGCAATTTAAGGAGCCCCCATGAGCGAATTTGATGTCCATACCACGGGAACCGCCCCGGCCGAGTCGGTGGAAACCCTGGAAAAAATCATCGAAAAATTCGGGTTCCTGCCGAACCTACTGGGTGTTATGGCCGAATCACCGGCAGCGCTGAAAGGCTATGCCAGCCTGTCCGGTCTGGTCGAGCAAAGCTCCTTTGCCCCCGACGAACAGCAAATGATGCTGTTGACCGTCAGCCGCATTAACGGCTGCCATTATTGTGTCGCCGCCCATACCCTGGGCGGCAAACGGGCCGGTCTGGATGAAGCCGTCATCGACGCCATCCGCAACGACCAGGCCATTGCCGACCCGCGCAAGGCGGCGCTTTACGCCTTCACCAAGGCCATGGTTGAGAAACGCGGCTGGGTTAATGACGACCTGGGGGCCTTCCTCGGCGCTGGTTTCAGCAAGGCGCAGGCCCTGGAAGTCGTGCTGGCGACGGCCATGAAGACGCTCAGCAATTACATCAACCACATCGCCGAAACGCCCCTCAACGAGCCCATGAAGACGGCGGCCTGGTCCGGTCCGAAGGCCGCTTGAAAAAGATTGAGGAATAAGAAGTTTGACGGCCGCACACTGGTATTTTAGCCTTGGAGCCCCCCATGGCTGATATCGAGATCATAAGCGCCAACGTTTGCCCTTTCGCCCAGCGGTCCCGTTTGGCACTGCTGGAAAAGGGGGTGGATTTCAGGCTCACCGAGATTGACCTCGAGAACAAGCCCGACTGGTTTGCGGCCGTCAGCCCTTACAGCAAAGTCCCGGTCCTGCGTCACGGCGGCAACCGCATTTACGAGAGCGCCGTCATCAACGAATACCTGGAAGAAGCCTTCCCCGAACCGCCCTTGATGCCGGGCGACCCGGGGCTACGCGCCCAGGCCCGTATCTGGATTGATTTCTGTAACGTCCGGTACGTGCCGACCCAGTACCGGTTGCTGCTTGCTCAGGACGAGGAAAAACGCACCAAGCTGCGCGATCAACTCGCCGAACACTTGCGTTTCATCGAACAAGAAGGCCTCGGCACCCTCAGCGGCGACGGGCCTTTCTGGCTGGGGGCGGATATTTCCCTGGTCGACCTGACCTACTATCCGTTTCTCGAACGCTTCGTCGCCCTCACCCATTACCGGGGAATGACCATGCCCGACGATTGCCCGAAACTGAAGGCCTGGTTCGCCCATATGCGGAATCGCCCGTCGGTCATTGAAACCGGCAATTCCGATGAATTTTACATCAAGCATTACATCAAGTACGCCGACGGCACGGCCAATGGCGTCAGCGCCCGTGAACTCAAAGACGAATAAAAAAAAAGAACATCCGCTAGAAAGGAAGGCCGATGGCCGAACGAAAAGACAAGGAAGTGTTTTATGTCGGCGATCCCATGTGCTCGTGGTGTTACGGCTTTACCAAGATCAACCTGTCGTTGCAGGAACAATGTAAAGACCGGGCCAAGGTGTCGCTGGTGGTCGGTGGCCTGCACATCGACTGGACCGAACCCCAGGACGACGACCGCAAACGCTTCCTGCGCGAACACTGGGAAGAGATCGGCGAGCGCTCCGGCCAGCCTTTCGTTTTCGATATCCTGGACCGCGATGACTTCGTCTACAACACGGAACCGGCCTGCCGGGCAGCGGTCACGGCGCGCGTCATGCACGACCATACGAAGGCGCTGGAATTCTTCGTTGAACTGCAACGGGCCTTTTATGCCGAAAACATCGACGTCACCCAGCCTGGACCGTTGCGGGAACTGGCGGAAGGCTTCGGCCTCGACGGCAAGGCTTTCGCCCAGCTGTTCGATACCGACGACCTGAAGACCGAGACCATGAACGATTTCCAGTTCGCCCGCGCCCTCGGCGTCAACGGCTTTCCGACCATGGTGGTCCGCGAAGACGAGAGCTACGCCTACCTGACGGTCGGCTACCAGCCCTTTGAGAACCTGCAACCGGCCCTCGAAGGCTGGCTGGAATCATAGGCTTAGGGTCTACAAAGCTTGTCCCGAACGCGCATTCGCCTATACTGCGCCGCCTGACTGGAACCCCTGAAAAAAGGGCACGAGAACAATGAGTGGCGACGTTAAAAAAGTGGTGCTGGCCTATTCCGGCGGCCTCGATACCTCCGTCATCCTCAAGTGGCTGCAGGATGTATACGGCTGCGAGGTGGTGACCTTCACCGCCGACATCGGCCAGGGCGAGGAAGTCGAACCGGCCCGGCAGAAAGCCGAGATGATGGGCATCCAGGAAATCTTCATCGAGGATTTGCGCGAAGAGTTCGTGCGCGATTACGTCTTTCCGATGTTCCGGGCCAACGCCATCTACGAAGGCACCTATCTGCTCGGCACCTCCATTGCCCGGCCGCTGATCGCCAAGCGCCAGATCGAGATCGCGCGGCAAGTCGGCGCCGATGCGGTTTCCCACGGGGCCACCGGCAAAGGCAACGACCAGGTGCGCTTCGAGCTCGGCTACTACGCGCTGGAGCCCGGCATCAAGATCATCGCGCCGTGGCGGGAATGGGATTTGGATTCCCGCTCCAAGCTCATCGAATATGCCGAAACGCACCAGATTCCCGTGCCCAAGGACAAACGGGGCGAAGCTCCCTTTTCCCAAGACGCCAACCTTCTGCACATCTCGTCGGAAGGCAAGGCG
Source organism: Rhodospirillales bacterium (assembly GCA_016776525.1). Lineage (GTDB taxonomy): Bacteria > Pseudomonadota > Alphaproteobacteria > Rhodospirillales > JADHTD01 > JADHTD01. The sequence continues at coordinate 1,486 of JADHTD010000051.1, read as the reverse complement.
CTGGAAGACCCCTGGGTGGAGCCCGACTACGACCTCATCCTGACCCGTATGGTGACTCCTTATGAGGCACCCGACACGCCGACCGAAATCACCCTCGATTTCGAACACGGCGATCCGGTGGCCGTCAACGGCGAGAAAATGAGCCCGGCAACGCTGTTCGAAAAACTCAACGAACTGGGCGGCGCCAACGGTATCGGCTGCACCGATATCGTCGAGAACCGCTTTGTCGGCATGAAGTCCCGGGGGGTCTATGAAACCCCCGGCGGCACCGTGCTCTATCATACCCGGCGGGCCATGGAATCGCTGACCCTGGACGGCGGCGCCATGCACCAGAAGGACGAGCTGATGCCGCGCTACGCGGAAATGGTCTACAACGGCTTCTGGTTCGCGCCGGAACGGGAAATGCTGCAAGCCCTGATCGACAAGGCGTCGGAACGGGTCACCGGCACGGTCAGGGCAAAGCTCTACAAGGGCAACGTCATCATCACCGGCCGCAAGTCGCCGAACAGTCTTTATTCGGAAGACATCGCCACCTTCGAAGCCGACAGCGTCTATGACCAACGGGACGCCGAAGGCTTCATCAAGCTCAACGCGCTGAGGCTGCGCCTCGCCGGGAACAAGGGGAATAAGTCCTGATCCCGGGCGTTAATGTTATTGGAAGAGGACCGGTTGCTCCTGTATTCTAAGAACCAAGGAGTGACCCTCAGGGAGGAGAAAGCCATGCCCAACATTTCCATGTTGGATATCGAAGACGTCAAAAACTCAAAGCTTGGGCCGTTCGTCAAAAAGAGCCTGCGCCACCGGGCACCCGACCCGGCCTTTCACTGCATGCTGGGCCATAACCCGGACCTGTCGAAGGCCATGTACATCGCCTGGGGCACGGTATTCAACACCGGCGTCGTCGACCACAAGCTGAAGGAAATCATCCGCGTCCAATTATCGCGATCAGCGGATTGCAATTATTGAGGCAATGTCCGGTCTGCTTCGGCGAAGCAGCAGGGTTTGACGGAAGACCTCATCGACGAAGGCATCGATAACTACAAGACCAGCGATAAATTCACCGACGCTGAGAAGGTGGCGCTGGAATACAGCGACCTCATGGACACGGCGCCGGAGAAGATCGATCAGGCTTTCTACGACCGCCTCAAGGAACACTACTCGACGGAAGAGATCGTCGAACTGGGCTCCTTCATCGGTTTTAACATCGGCTATCACACCTTCTTCGGGACGCTCGGCTTCTACCCCATGTTCAGCCCGGACGGGCGGCTGGTGGACCAGGAGGAATCGCGGCGCATCTATGGCGACACTCCGATGTCACACCTGAAGGGCGCCATGCAGCGGGCCCAGGAAGGTGCCGGAGATAGCTCGGAAGACGCGGCTGAGTAGCGGCCAGGATAAGGACACCAAAAAAATGGCAACCATCGACCTCATACCGGTCGCCGACATCGACAAGCCGAAACTGCAAAAGATGATGAGCCAAGCCCGC
>JADHTD010000050.1 GCA_016776525.1 Rhodospirillales bacterium | reverse complement strand
GGCCCCGCCGAACCGGACATTTATATCGCCAAAGACGTGGTGATCGGCGGGGATGAACCAGACATTTATATCGCCAAAGACATGGTGATCGGCGCCGATGAACCGGACATCTACATTGCCAAAGATGTGGTGATCGGCGGGGATGAGCCGGATATTTACATCGCCGAGGATGAACCGGCAGCGCCGCCGGCGCCGGCAACGCCGAAACCGCCGCCGCTTGTGCCCGCCCGGCCGGACCCGGCCCAACTCGTCATGAAAGGGGATCCGATGAGCAATCTTGATAACGAGCCTGTAAAAAGGGTCCGCGACGCTTTGCTGGCGGCCGGTCTGGAAGACAAGGTCATCGAGCTTAAGGAAACGGCGAAAACGGCGGCCGATGCCGCCAAGGCCCTCAACGTCGAACAGGGAGCCATTGTCAAAACACTGGTCTTCGTGGTCGGTGAACAGCCTGTCATGGCCCTCGTGGCTGGTGACAAAACCTGTAAGGAGGACGCCCTTCCCCGGGCTCTCAGCCTGGCAGGGGAAGTGACGCCGACGACGGCCAACGATGTGCAGGCGGCGACCGGATTTTCCATCGGCGGCGTCGCCCCGATCGGTTCCATCATGGAACTGCCGGTGGTGATCGATGTCGGATTGAAGCGGTTTGAAATGCTCTATGCCGCCGCCGGTCACCCCCATTGCGTTTTCCCGACCAACGTCACCGAACTGAAGCGGCTGACGGGCGGCATCGTCTCTTACGCCATCGCCGAATAACCGGACACTGCCCCTGTGCCGGAGTGCGGGGGTTCCTGCCGCGCCGTTATTTGGTCGTCAGGCCGTTGACAGCCGGGGGATGGCGGAATATTACCATGGGCGCCGGACAGGTGGCCGAGTGGCTGAAGGCGCTCCCCTGCTAAGGGAGTAAGGGTTAACGCCCTTCGTGGGTTCGAATCCCACCCTGTCCGCCATACCCCCCCCAAAGCAGACATTAATCGGGATGCCTCAATAGAGTCCGCTATTAGCCAAAAGCAGATATAAATAAAAATATAGTGTTGTTGTTTATGTTGATGCCGAACCGGTTGTCAGGCCGCCGAAGTTAATTTGCAATGACACGTTCAATAATGGTTATTTCTTTGCCGATTGAATGGTTTGCCAGATGGTCAGGGGGGTTGTCGGCATGGGCAGGTCGGTAATGCCATAGGGTTTCAGGGCGTCGACAATGCCGTTGACGATGACCGCCATGGCGGGCGTCGTGCCCCCCTCGCCGCCGGCCTTGATGCCCAGCGGATTGGTCGGCGACAGCACCTCGGCAATTTCGGTGGTAAAGGTCGGCAGGGCATTCGCCCGCGGTATTCCGTAATCCATAAACGAACCACAGAGCGGCTGGCCCGACATCGGGTCGATGTAGCATTGCTCCCACATCGCCTGGCCGACACCCTGGGCGATACCGCCGTGGGTCTGTCCGTGGACAATCATCGGATTGATGCAGCGTCCGACATCGTCGACCGTTGTATAGCGGGTAATGGCCACATGGCCCGTTTCAGGATCGACTTCCACTTCACAGGCGGCAGTGCCATTGGGAAAGACCGGATCATGCATTTCATTGGTTTTTGCCGCCGCCAGGGGGTCGGATGAGTCAACATTCGCCAGTTCGACAAGTCCGATAACGTGGTTGGTGCCGGGAATGAGGTATTGACCGTCCACGAAATCAATCTGATCGGCCGCTTCCTCAAAAATCTCGGCGGCCCGCCGCCGTCCTTCTTCGATCAACTCCTGTGAGGCCATCATCATGACGGTTCCGGCATGCCGCATGGAACGGCCGGAGTGGGAGCCGCCGCCGACCGAAACGATATCCGTATCGCCAAGGACAATGTCTACAGTCTCAACCGGCTGCCCCAGCATATCGGCAACGACCTGGGCAAAGCTTGTTTCATGTCCCTGGCCGCTGGGCTGGGTACCGATCACGACGGCCACCCTGCCGCTGGGATCGACGGTAATTTCCGCCCGTTCCTTGGGCGTGCCGATGGAGGATTCCACGTAATTAGCAAAGCCGCGTCCCAGCAGGACACCCCGTTTCGCGGCCTCTTCCCGGCGTTTGCCGAACCCGTTCCAATCGGCCAGTTCCAGGGTCCGGTCCATGTTGGTTTCATAGGTGCCGCTGTCGTAAACGGCACCGACCGCATTTCGATAGGGCATGGCGCCCGGTGGTATCAGGTTTTTACGGCGCAGTTCGATGGGATCGAAGCCACACTGGACACAGGCCAGTTCGATCAGCCGTTCGATGGCATAGTTCACTTCCGGCCGCCCGGAACTGCGGTAGGCCTGAGTCGGCATGGAATTGGTGAAGACGGAGCGGGCCCTGAGCGTCGCCGCCGGAATGTGATAGGACCCGGTGATCAGCGCCGATCCCTTGCCGAGGGGAGACAGGGAAACACAGCAGGCGCCGGCGTTGCTGATGTTATCGGCCCGCAGGGCCAGGAACTTGCCGTCGCCGTTGAGGGCCAGTTCCACATCGGTATGCAAATCGCGGCCCTGATAGTCACTCTGGAAGGCTTCCGAGCGTGTCGCCGTGTATTTGACCGGCCGGTTTAGTTTTTTCGACGCCCACAGCACCAGCCCGAATTCCACATAGACCCGGTTGCGGGTACCGAAATTACCGCCTACATCGAACGACAGGACCCGCAGGTCATCGAATTCGATGCCGAGAATTTTTGCCATCTCCCTTTTCTGGCGGACGGCGCCGCCGCTGCCGGCGTAAAGGGTGTAACGGTTTTCCCCGGCGTCATAAATGGCCAGGGCCGAACGGGGTTCCAACGGTACCCCCGTCACCCGGCCCACGTGGAACGACGCCTTCACCAAATGCTCGGCCTTGGCAAAGGCGGACTCGGTGGCCGCCTGGTCCCCGAAGACGGTGTCGACCAGGGTATTGTTTTGCACCTCATCCCAAACCGCCGGCCGGCCGTCTTCGGAGGCTTCAAGCGCATCCGTTACATAGGGAAGTTCCTGGTAATCAACGTCGATAACCTCGGCCGCATCCAAGGCCTGCGCCTGGGTTTCGGCAACCACCATGGCCACCGCCTCGCCGACATGGCGGGCCTTGTCGTCCGGCAACAGGGCATGGGGGCCGATAAAGATTTCACCGCCGCCCGGGGCGGTCAGTTTCATATCGTACTTGGTCGACGGTACCGGGTTGTGGGGAATCGGGGCCAACCCGTCGTCGGCCACGTCCTGGCCGGTGAAGACCCCCAGCACCCCCGGCAGGGACAGCGCCGCGGAAACATCGATGCCCTGGATTTCGGCATGGGGATAGGGAGACCGGATCATCACCGCATAGGTTTGTCCGGGAAGTTGGAAATCGTCGGAGAACTGGCCTTGGCCGGTCAACAGGCGGGCATCCTCTTTCCGCCGGACCGGCTGGCCTATTGCTTTAAATACGGGCTCTTTCAAAAAACGGCTCCAACTTAATCCATTTCCACCATGGGGCCACCGACATATTCGGGACGCACATTGACATCAAGCACGAAGGAAGCGCCCGCCCGGACACGTTTAACGGCATTTTCAAGGGCTGCCGGCAGATCGGCAAGATCGGTTATCGGTCCTTCCGCCTCCAGGCCCTGGGCACGGGCCAGGGCGGCCAGGTCCGGAACCGGGTCTTCCATGCGTTGGCCGATGGGAGCATTCTCCACCGGCCGGTCGCGTTTCTCGGCGACTTTCTTCTGATGGTTTTCGTCATTGTAATAGGAATGGTTGTTGGCGATCAGGAACAGCACCGGCAGGCGAAGCGTTGCCGCGTTCCAGATGGCCGTCAGTCCCATCATGTAATCCCCGTCGCCAAGGATGGCGACCGCAATGCGTTCCGATCCAATTTCCCGGAGGGCCAGGGCGGCTCCCACTGCAATGGAAGGACCGGCCCCCAGGCCGCCGCCGCCGGTGTGGCCGAGGAAGTCATGGGGATGTTCGATAACATTGGCATTGCTCGGCCAGCCCAAGGGACGCCCGGTGATGCTTATTTTTTCGTCTTTGGTGACGACGGCAAAGGCGCGGGCCAAATCCATAAGGCCTATATCGCCGGACGTGCCGGGCCCTTCGATATCGGGATAGCGGGGTTTCGACGGCTCAACGGGCCCTTTGATTTTTTCCAGGGCCTCGACCAGCCGGCGGGTAGTCGTTTCCGGCACCGTTGGGATGTTGACGTCGACCGCCGGCAGCCCGCCGTAATCCATGTTCCAGCCGTTATGGATGTGGAAATCGTTGGAAACGGAAATGACCGGGGGCCTCGGCTCCCCTTCGGGGAAGGCCAGCTTCAAGGCATTCCCGGCATCCAGCCAGTCGAGCATGAGGATCGCATCGGCGGACCGGATAGCCTCCAGCACCGGACCTTTCAGGCGCCAGCCGGTTTCGCCGATGAAAGCCGGGTGTGAAGACGGAAAGCCCGCCGGCAGCTTCATATGGGTGGTCGTCCGCGCGCCGCTCAATTCGGCCAACCGCACCCGGTCCCGCCAACCGGCCTCGTCGCGGGTCGCCCGGCCGCAGAAGATAAAGGGGCGTTCCGCCGTGGCCAGGATTTCAACGGCTTTTTCAAGTTCCGCCGCCGGGGGTTCGGTATCCGACGGTACCTGGAATTTGGAAATATCGTCGAGGGCCGGCAGCGAGGTGACCTCTTCTTCCTGCAAGGCAACATCCAGGCAGACGTATACCGGTCCGCTGGGCCGGGCATTGGCCAGCATGGTGCCCCGGCGGATCGATTCAATGGCGGCTTGGGCGGACCCCGGCTGGTCGTCCCACTTGGTGTAGTCACGGACCAGGCTGCCCTGGTCGATGGTGGTGTGAATCCATTCGATCCAGGGCCGGCGCTTGACCGCATCCAAGGGCCCGGTGGCGCCGATCACCAGCATCGGCGTACGGTCGCACCAGGCATTGAAAAAACCCATGGTCGCATGCATCAGTCCGACATTACTGTGCACGGCCACAGCCATGGCTTTGTCCGTAATCTTGGCATATCCCTGGGCGATGCCGATGGCGTGTTCTTCGTGCATGCAAACAATGATTTCAGGGTTCTCGTTGCCCAGGAAATTGACCAGAGAATCATGCAGTCCCCGGAAACTGGCACCCGGGTTGAGGCTGATATAGGGAAAGCCCTGTTCACGGAGGGCCAGGGCAATCAGGTCGCTGCCAAAACGCGGGGCGTTTCCTTCCTTAGCGGAAGATGCCGTTTCTTTGATTTGGTCGTTCATAATTTCCTCAGTATAATATTTCTGTCTCTTGTACTTTCCAGGACGTTATAAAAGCCGTCCCAATGCGGATCGCAGGGCCGGCAGCCAGTTGCCGATAAAGGACGCTGGCCAGGGAAGATGCAGCAAATTGTGGAACAGGAAAAGGGCGGCCAGCCAAAAGGGGGCGGCAATGGCAATTATTCTGGGCCAGTCGGTCTTTCCCTCTATCCGCATGTAAGCGACAACGAATAATCCCATTGCCGGCAACATGCCGATGAGGCGAACCGCCAGGACCAGGGCCACCAGCCATAACCCCTGACGGATCGAACCGGCCCAGGTCGAATCCTGCAGGGTGAATTTGACGAAACTGCCGCTGACCAGGTTCCACAGGAAATAACCGCCGATGGTCACCAGCCCGACGGCGGCGAGGGATTGGGGCATCAGGCGGGCCGGGGCCTCCCAGTCATTGCTGCTGACGATGACATAAATGAACAAAGCGGCGGCGGCGAACCAAAGGAAGACATCGCTGACCGACAGTGTCTGTTGGATTTTTTTCGGCGCAGCATCTGCTCCTTGGGCGCCATTTGAAGCCATCCGGCGCTTGCTCCGCCAGGACTGGAACAGGGGGCGGATCAGGACAAAAATCATGATCGAAATAATGACCAGGGGGACGGGCCGTGCCGCCCATTCAAGCCCGTAGCGGAAATGCGATATAAAGAGGTAGTTTTCGATCAGCCCGCCGAGGACGAAGGCCAGGATCAAAGGCGGCCTGGGCCACCCGTATCCCTTCATGACCCAGCCGAGCGCCCCGGCAAGGACAAGGACCACCAGGTCGCCATAGTCCCGGGCTCCCTGGTAGGCGCCGACCAGCATGATGCCGAAAACCAGCGGCACCAGGATACCGGAGCGGATGGTGGCGATGCGGGCGAATTGTCCGGCAAACAGGAAACAGGCCCCGGCGCCGAGAATATTGGCAATCGCCACCGTCCAGATCAGGGTAAACGTCACATCGAGGTCTTTATCCAGCATATTGGGGCCGGGGGCGATGCCGTGAATCAGGAAAGCCCCCAGCAGCAAGGCCATGGATGCCGAACCGGGAACGCCAAAGGCCAAGGTCGGCACCAGGGCACCGCCTTCCTTGGCATTGTTTGAACTTTCCGAAGCGATGACGCCGCGCACATCGCCTTTGCCGAAGGTTTCGGCGGAGTTCTTTATCGATCGGGAGGCATAGCCGTAGGCAATCCAGTCGATCACCGACGCGCCGACCCCGGGAATGGAGCCGAGCAAGGTGCCGATGGACGAACAGCGCAGGACCAGCCACCAATTTTCGAAGACGTCGCGGACGCCTTTCATCTGCTGCCAGCGTTCGTCCTTTACTTTACCGCCGGAGATGGAGCCCCGGGAAACACCCAGGTCAATGATTTCCGGTACGGCAAACAGTCCCAGGGCCAGGGGCACCAGGGGCAAACCATCCCACAGATAATCCAGATCAAATGACCAGCGCATCTCTCCGGTCTGCGGTTCATCACCGATGGTCGACAGCAACAACCCGACCGCCGCCATTACCAGCCCTTTCGCCATGGCGCCCCGGGACAGGGAGACGACCAGGGTCAGGCCCAGCAGGCAGATGGCCAGCAGTTCCGGCGTGCCGACGGATAAAATAAACGGCCGCAGAATGGGTATCGATATGGCCAGCATGAAGGCGCCGAACAGGCCGCCGCAGACGGAAGCGGTAAAAGCCGCGCCAAAGGCCCGGCTGGCTTCCCCCTTGCGGGCCATGGGGTGGCCGTCGAGAACCGTGGCGGCGGAGCCGACGGTACCCGGCACTCCGAACAAGACCGCCGGGATGGTATCCGATGTCGTCGTCACCGATTGTACACCGACCAAAAAAGCCAGGGCCGTATAGGGGTCCATGGAAAAGGTGAAGGGCAGCAGCAAGGCCAAACCGACCAAACCGCCAATACCGGGGATCACACCGATGATCAGGCCCAGGAAAGTGCCCAGGACAACAAACATAAGCCTTAAAGGGTCGCTAATGACACCGAGCGCGCCAATAGCTGCTTCCCAGACCATAATCCCCCCTAAACAATCCTTATAAATTCTTGCGGGAAATTCGGATTGATTGTTAATGTGTTAACGTATGACGATATTGCACACAACTGCAATATTACAGAATATGCTTAGGCGTTAGCTTTCAAGCGTTATTCGCGTGTTAAGGGGGGGCAGGTCGCAACAAACCCTGTTCTCTTTCCGGGTATCTGCAAAGGTATCGAATAAGAAATTTAATAGGGAGGACGACCCATGAAGCTCTCACATATTGTGGGCAAACCGGCACTTGTTGCTGTCACGGCCATTCTCGGCGCCATTACTGCTTTCTCACCGGCCGAGGCCGGTTCCGTAGAGGATCTCTATAAAGGTAAGGACCTGACCATTCTGATCGGCCACCCGCCGGGCGGTTCCTACGATCTGTATGCGCAACTGGCGGCCAAACATATGGGGCAATATATCCCCGGCAAGCCGAATGTCATCGTTCAGCACAACCCGGGGGGCGGCGGCCGCAAGGCGGCGGCAAAATATCTGAACAAAATGGCGGCTGACGGCATGACCATCGCCTTGTTGCCCGACACCCTGGCCCATATCCAGTTGCTGACCCCGAAACGGGGCAAATGGGATGCCGCCAAAATTCGGTATATCGGCCGTTTCGCACCGGCCAATGCCGCCTTTGCCGTCCGCAAAGGGGCGCCGGCAACGACCATCGACGGCATGCGCAAAACCCAGCTGATTGCCGGGTGCACCGGAAAATCGGCCCGCAGCGCCCAGATGCCCGCCGTCCTCAAGAACATCGCCGGATTAAAGTTCAAATTGATCTGCGGCTATAAGGGCTCCAAAAAAGCGACCCTGGCAACCTTGCGGGGCGAGGTCGATATCGTTTCCAAGAACTGGGCATCCTTTAAGTCCGGTGACGCCGCTGAATTGGCTGCCGGTAATCTCAAGATTGTTTTACAAGCCGGTCTGCAACGGGATCCGGACCTTCCCAACGTGCCGCTTCTGCAGGAAATCGTCTCTGACCAGCAGTCCAAGGATATCCTCCGCTTTGTTGGGTCCGGGGCACCCATCGGCCGTTCCCTGATGGCCAAACCCGGTGTTCCCGACGATGTGGTGACGGCGCTCAGGGCCGCTTTCCAGAAGATGGTCAAGGATAAGAACTTCCTGGCCGATGCGGCGAAACGCAAAGCCATCATCAACCCGGCGACGGGTGAGGAAGTCGAAAGGGTCAACAAGGACATTTTCAAAGCCAGTCCCGACCTGATCAAAGCCGCCCGGGCCGCCATCAGCACCAAGGGGGCCGGCAGCATCAAGAAAAAGAAGAAGAAATAATCCAAACACCTGAGACCGGCCGCAGGGTTCTTGCCCTGCGGCCGGTCTTTAGCGTTAAATATTCAGCCTCCATTCGATGGCTTTTATCCTTTTTTTTGGAGCATGTCCTCCATGAGTCGTGTAAAAAATCCTGCCGCCCCGACTGATTTACAGGATCATTTGGCAAACCTGGAAAAAATGGGCTTGCTGACCACCATTGACCGCCCAATCAACAAGGACACCGAACTGCATCCCCTGGCCCGGTGGCAGTTTCAAGGGGGTCTGGGAGAAGAGGAAAGGCGGGCATTCCTGTTTAACAACGTCACCGGCGCAAAAGGCGAGAAATATGATTTTCCGGTGACCGCCGGCGCCCTGGCGGCATCTCCGGCGATTTATGCCGCCGGTATGGGCGTTGCCGTCGACGAGATCGGCAAACTGTGGGTCGACGCCATCAACAATCCGGTCGATCCGGTCCGCATCGACGATGCGCCGTGCCAGGAAGTGGTCATGACCGGCGATGACTTAACGGCCGAAGGCGGCGGCATGGCCAGCATTCCCGTTCCGGTGTCGACTCCCGGTTTTGATTCGGCGCCCTATCTGACGGCGACACTGGTCGTCACCAAGGACCCGGAATCAAACATCCAGAACATGGGAACCTATCGCGGGCAGTTGAAAGCCCGTGACCGGCTGGGGGTGCGCATGGCGTCCCGTCTCGGCGGTGCCGGCGGTTATTTGCACTGGCTCAAATATCAGGAACGCGAAGAACTGATGCCGGTCGCCATCGTCGTCGGCTGCGCCCCGGCGGTTCTGTTTACCGGTCCGCAAAAGCTGCCCATCGACTTTGATGAACTCGGCGTTGCCGGCGGACTCTTGGGACAACCGGTTCGCACCGTCCGCTGCAAGACAATCGACCTGGACGTTCCGGCCGATGCGGAATTCATCATCGAAGGCCTGATCGATACCAAACTGCTGGAACCGGAAGGGCCGTTCGGGGAAAGCCACGGGCATGTGGCCCTTGAAGACTTCAATATGTCGATGCGGATTACCGCCATAACGCGGAAAGCCAAGCCTGTCTTTATTTCCATTATCAGCCAGGTCACCCCCAGCGAATCGAGCACTATGAAAAAAGTGGCTTATGAGCCGCTGTTTCTTGAACACCTGAAGTCGGCCCTCAACGTTAAGGGTATCCAGCGGGTGGTCATGCACGAACCCCTGACCAACATCCGCAAGGTCATTTTCCTGCAATTCGACCGCAGTGCACCGCAGACAGAAGTATGGCGGGGCATGCAAGGCGCCGCCAACCTGCAGGCCCAGTGCGGTAAAATTGTCATCGCCGTATCGGAAGACATCGACCCCAACAACGCCGACGCCATCTTCTGGTCGCTGGCCTACCGGGCCAACCTGAGCACCGATCTGGCGGTGACGCCGTACCGCTCCAGAGGGCACGGCCCGAAATCAGGCAAGGCGGAGTCCGACAGCACCCTGCTGATCGATGCCACATTGAAACACAATATGCCGCCGCTGGCCCTGCCGGCCGAACCCTTTATGCGGAAGGCCAAGGAAATCTGGGAAGAACTGGACCTGCCCCGGTTGACGCCGCAGCCCCCCTGGTACGGCTATGAACTGGGCGACTGGGACAAACTCTGGAGCCTTTTCGCCGAACGCGCCACATCCGGCGATTGGGAGGAAAACGGCCTGCATACCTATGAACGCAGGCAAGGCGGCATGAAGCCGGAATCGCCGGTACGCGATTACGAAACCCCGGACCACAAGAAGAAATAGAAACCGTTTTAGCCGCCCGTTGGATCAACCGGAAACCTGACCGTGGAATTACAAGTCGGAAAATCACAGCTTCGCTTTGAGGATGATGCCTTGTTGCGGGGCGACGGCCGTTTCGTCGGCGATGTCACCGAAGCCGGTGAGGTCAGCCTGGTCATCGTCCGCTCGCCGTTGGCCTGCGGCGCTATCACCCGCCTGGACACCGGCGCGGCTAAGACCATGCCGGGTGTCTTGGCCGTCTGGACGGGTGACGATTTACAGGCTGACGGCATCGGCAGCCTGAAACCCCGTTTGCGTCATCCTTCACCGGATGGGAATGACATGTTCATTCCCGATTACTACCCCCTCAGCCGAGGCCGGGTCCGCTATGTGGGGGACCCGGTTGCCGTCGTCGTCGCTGAAACATCCCATCAGGCCCTGGATGCAGCGGAACAAATCGATCTTGAAATTGATCCGGCGGCGGCTGTCGCCGACCCGCTTTCGGCACTGCAAGACGGCGCCCCTGTCGTCTGGGACGAGGTTCCGGGCAATGCCGCCTTTGTTTTTGAAAAGGGCGATGCCGCCGCCGTTGAGGCTGCCCTGCAAAGCGCCGACCATGTCATCGAACGGCGGTTGCCGATTTCCCGGGTCATAGCGGCGTCCATTGAAACGCGCGGCGCGCTGGGCGCCTACGATGAGCAAGAGGGAGGGTTTATCCTGCGGGTCGGCACCCAGTCACCGCACCGGATCGCCGCCGGGGTGGCCGCCCTTATGGGGGTTGAAACCGAGCAGGTGCGGGTGATTGCCGGGGATACGGGGGGATCCTTCGGCATGAAGAACGCCGCCTTTCCCGAATACGCCCTGGTCCTGTGGGCGGCGAAAAAGACCGCCCGCCCGGTGCGCTGGATAACGACCCGGCTGGAATCCTTCCTGGCCGACAGCCATGCCCGCGAGCAAGTGGCCGATGTCGCCCTGGGGCTGGATAAGGAAGGGCATTTTCTGGGCCTCAGGGTACGCTCGGTTGCCAACATCGGGGCCTATCTGGGGCCGGCGAGCACCCATCCGATGGTCGCCAATGTGGGCGGGCTGGCCGGTGTGTACCGTACCCCGGCCCTGTTTGTTCAGGTCACCGGCATCCATTGCCACACCCAGAACGTCTCAACCTACCGGGGGGCCGGACGGCCGGAGGCAACCTTTATCATCGAACGGATGGCCGATCTCGCCGCCCAACACCTGGGCCTGGATCGGGCTGAAATCCGCCGCCGCAACTTGATCCAGCCGGATGACATGCCTTTTAAGACCGGCCTGACCTTCACCTATGATTCCGGCAACTTTCCCAAGGTCATGGAAATGGCCTTGCAGGAAGCCGATTGGCAGGGGTTTGACGGCCGCCGGGAAGAATCCCGCCGCCGGGGAAAATTGCGCGGCATCGGCATTTCCAATCCGATCGAGATTGCCGGCGGTCCGTCCGGAACGCCAAATCCGGAATTCGCCAAAATCGATTTAGCCGCCGACGGTTCCGTCCGGGTTTATGCTGGTTCCGGCGATGCCGGACAGGGCCATGCCACCGCTTACAGGCAAATATTAAGCGACCGCCTGGGCCTAACCCCCGACCAAGTCACCATTATTGCCGGGGATACCGGACAGGTCGCCAAAGGCACCGGGACATTTGGCTCCCGCACTTTATCGGCAGCCGGAACCTCGCTGTGCCGGGCCGCTGATGAGATTGCCGAAGCGGCAACACCGGAGGCCGCCCGGGTTCTGGAATCCGATCTTGATGATATAGACTTCGATCACGGCATCTTTGCGGTTGCCGGGACCAACCGTTTTATTTCCCTCACCGATCTGGCTCGGCAGCTGGAAATGGAGTTTTCCGCCGAGTCCTTCTCCTCAGCGGATAATGCGACTTTCCCCAATGGATGCCATATCTGCGAAATCGAGATCGACCCCGAAACCGGCGGAACGGAAATCGTCAATTATGTGGTTGCTG
>JADHTD010000049.1 GCA_016776525.1 Rhodospirillales bacterium | reverse complement strand
CTGCCATGTGAAATGGCCGTTCCGAGTCGCCCTTGGCCTGTTACCAAATGGCGCCGCTGTAGACAGCCCCGTTTGCCCGGAAATAGCTCTCGAATTGTGGGCGGCGGGGGCAGGTAAACCGTCCCCGCCCGAGGCCCCAACCGGTGAGTCCATGACCTAGCCGATCAAGAGGGCGGCGCGGCCGATGACCTCGCCTTTTTCCACCATCTCATGCACTTCTTCGGCCTCTGCCATGGGGCGTTTTTCGGTGACCAGCGGCCACACGTCGCCGCGGGCCACCAGTTCCAACGAGGCCATGATCTCGGCGCGGGTCACATACCGGCTGCCCAGCACGTCCAGTTCCTTGACCAGCAGGTCCATGGAATCGACTTCGAATTTTTCCCCGGAGCCGCCCAGGGTGACCATGCGGCCCTTGACCCCTAGACACTTCACCGATTGTTCCAGGGTGATGTTGGCCGAGACGTAATCGATCGCCACATCGGCACCCTTCCCATCGGTCAGGTCCATGATGGCTTCGACCACACGACCGTCAGAGGCATCGACAACTTCGTCGGCCCCGGCCTGGCGGCAGGCGTCAAATTTATTGGCCTTGGTATCGACGGCGATGACCCGGGCCCCGGCCCATTTGGACATCATCACCTGGTGGATGCCGAGGCCGCCGCCGGCGCCGAAAACGGCTACCGTTTCGCCGACCGCGGTGCGGGTCCGCCGGTTGACTTTGTAGGGCGTGGCGATGGCGTCACAGATGACACCGACCTCCGCCGGGTGGGCCTTGTAATCGAGGCCGTCCGGCAGTTTCAAAAACAGATGCGCCGGCAGTTTCATGAATTCCGCATAGCCGCCGTCGCAATGCTTACCCACATTGCCGCCGCTGTTCTCGCACATCGGCTCCAGGTTTTGCAGGCAACGTGGGCAATAACCGCAGCTGAGGTAATAATAGGCGGTCACCGCATCGCCGACGGCCAGCCCGGCGACCCCGGCCCCGACCTCGACGATCTCGCCGGTGATCTCGTGGCCGATGATGCGCGGATAGTCGATTATCGAACGGCCGATCTTATAATGCTGGATGGTCAGCCCGGAACCGCAGGCCAGGACTTTGACCACGGCCTCGCCGGGCCCGGCCACCGGATCGGGAACGTCGGTGAGGTCAAAAGGCGCGCCCGGCCCGTTGAGAACCAATGCTTTCATCGATTGTCTCCCCTTTTCAAATCCCGCTTCAATCCTTGTACATGAAGTTGGCCGCCTTCAGGAACAGGGTGTGGTTGACGCCGTCCGAATGCAGGAAGGCCGCCGCGTCGCGGACCAGCTTCGGCACCCCCGTTTCCTTCATGTAACCGTGGCCGCCGTGAATCTCCAGGCACCAGGTGGCGATCTTCCAGGCCGCCTGCGAGGCCATGGTCTTCGGCAAGACTCCGAGGGTCTTGTCCCAGCCGAGATGCTGGTTGTCGGCCAGATAGCAGGCCCGGTGGATATAGGAGCGCGAAGCATCCAGCAACATCTTCATTTCCGCCAACTGGGCGCGGATTTTATCATGTTCAATCAACGGCTTGCCGCCCTGCACGCGCATCTGGGCCCATTCCAGGGATTTGTTGTAACAGGCCACGGCGACGCCGAGGATGCTGGCCCCGGCATAGGCGTTCGACTGCGGGAAGAATTTGGCCAGCACGTTGAAGCCGTCGCCGACATCGCCGACCACGTTCTCATCGGGCAGGAAGCAATCCTGGAAAACCAGTTCCGCGTTGTTGGCGAGGCGTTCGCCCATCTTGTCGTGGACGGTGCCGATGGAGAAGCCTTCCCGGTCCCGTTCGACGAGGAAGCAGGTAGACCCCTCGGCCAGCGGCTTGCCCTTCTCGGTCTGGATGAAGACCAGGTAATGGCTGGCCCGGTTGCCGTTGGAGATGAAGTGTTTCATGCCGTTGGCGATCCAGCCGCCATCGGTCTTTTCCGCCGTCGTCCGGAACGGCGTCGGGTGCGGCAGGAAATAGTTCGAGGCATTGTCCGGTTCGGTAATGCCGATGCCCAGCATGCCCTGCGGGTCTTCGGCGAAACCGGGCAGCACGCGGGCCCGCTGTTCCTCGTTCAGGGCCTTCTGCATGATCTGGGCGATCTTCAGTGTCTGCGCGAAGATCACCGACACCCCCAGGTCGCCAACAGCCAATTCCTCGATGACCATCGACGTGGTCAGCGAGTCGGTGCCGAGGCCGCCGTATTCTTCGCTCAACGTCATGGTGCGGAGGCCCACCTCATGGGCCTTGGCAACGATATCCTCGGAATAGCAATCCGCCGGGTCATCCATGGCATCCAGTTCGGCGGAACGCGGCAGAACCTCTTCCTCGACGAAACGGTGAACCGTTTCCAGGATGGCGCGCTGATCTTCGGTGACGATGAAAATTTCTTCCATGCCTAACTCCCGTTCTTGGTTTCCCCAGCGGGTTTCTTCTCAGGGCATTCGGCAGGTCGCGAATATCCCCCGTCCTCGCACAGTCCTAAAACTATATCGCGGCGAAGGGCATCCGTCAGCAAACGATTGCACATTGGCGGCGCATAGCAGCATCGTGGTCTACGCATGGCAGGGTCGCCGGTACTGCATGAGACCTCGCCGCCAGGGACCAACCGGGTGACCGAACAAAAAAACCGGGGCAAAATCACCCCGGTACGGACCGATTAGTGGAGGGAAAGATCAGTCGCTGGCCAAGATCAGGCCGCTGTTTTCATCGTTGAGGCTGATCTCGGAGTCGGGGAAATGCCGGGTCAGCACCTTCAGGACCTGGGCGGCATCGGTAGCGCCTTTCAGGATAATCTGCACGACAGCCATTTCCAGTTCGCGGAAATGCTGGGTCTTGCCCACGGTGAGGCCGGTTTTGCGGATATCGGCGTCAAAAGTGGCCGGCGGATCGGAAACGATAAAGCTCGCATGGGTGTCATCGGCCTTGACCGGTGAAGCCGGGTAAAAGACGGCCACAGCAGTAAAAACTGCCAGAACCAGGGCCATTATCGTCTGCTTTTTTAAAACCATTGCCATTACCGTTTGCATTCTGCAAATCCTATTCCCAGGGTTTCTTAGAAAAATCCCGGTTTTCAGGGGTTTTCCGGATTTGAACCGTCTCTAGGAAGGGAATCTCGCACAAAGTATGCCAGACGCTACGCCGCCCGCCTGACAGCACCCTTAACAATTGAAAGACCGCCTGATTTTACGAAGCGGCGGAAAGGGCGGCATAGGTATCGGCGATTTCCCGCTTCAGGGTCTTGCCGGCCACGTTGCGGGGAAACTGCTCCAGAATCATCACGTCGCGCACCCGCTGGTACTTGGCGTCGACCCGGTCGTTGATCCAGGCGACCAGATCGGCGGTATCGACGGCTTCTTCCCCGCCAAGGACGATGGCGGCCACCGGCACTTCCCCCCATTTGTCGTCGGGGGTGCCAAAGACGGCGACTTCGCGCACGGCCGGGTGGGTGACGGCGATTTCCTCGATGTCCTTGGGATAGACGTTGACGCCGCCGGAGATGATCATGTCCTTCTTGCGGTCGACCAGATAGAGGAAGCCCTCTTCGTCCACAAAACCCATGTCGCCGGTATGCAGCCAGCCGTCCCGGATGGCCTCGGCCGTCAGCTCGGGCTGCTTGTAGTAGCCGGTCATGAGGATCGGACCGTGGCCGCAAATCTCGCCGACCGTGCCGACATCACATTCATTGCCGTCTTCGTCACGGATCTGCATTTCGAAAAAGGGCGGCGGCACACCGACCGAGCCTTCCTTGCACAGCGCCTCGTGCTTATCGAGGATGGTGACGAAGCCCTCGGTCAGGCCATAAAGCTCGTAAAAGCGTCCCGGTAGGTGTTGGTTGATGCGCTGCTTGTGTTCCAGCAGCAACGGTGCCCCGATGTTCTGCAACATTTCAAGCGACCGCAGCTTTTTCGGATCGAAGGCCGGATGGTCGAGGACGGCGATGATCTGCGACGGCACCATGATGATATGAGTGACCTGCTCGCGCTCGATATCGTCGATCACCGCTTGGGCATCGAAGGCGGCGTGCAGCACATAGGTGCCGCCCACATACATCCACGGCATGAGGTCGACCATGGCCCCATTGAAGACAATCGACCCGGCATGCAGGACGACGCTTTCCGGCGTCATGCGAAAGGCCGAGGCAAACAACGAACAATACATGGCCCTGACAGAGTGGGTGTGGACGATGCCCTTGGGCTGGCCGGTGGTGCCGCTGGAATACATAATGTTGTAGACGTCGTCGCCCTGCAGGTCGGCGTCCGGCGGCTCTGTATCCGGCATGCCTTCGATCAGGTCGTCATAGAAGCGGAAACGGGCGTGCACCTCGGCGGCGCCGACCAAAACGAGACAATCGTCCGGTATCTTGGGCAGCCCGCCCATTATCCCTTCAAAGGTTTGCGTCAGGGTGGCGTCGGCCAGCACCAGCGCCGCGTCGGAACTGTTGAGCAGTGTCTTGAGGCCGGATGGCTGCAAAAGCGTGCTGGCCGGGACGATGACCAGGCCGGTCTTGGCTGCCGCCCAATAGGCCAGCATCAGCTCCAAGCGGTTGGGCAGGACGGTGGCGAACTTGTCGCCCTTTTGCAGCCCCGCCGCCAAAAGCCCGTTGGCCAGCCTGTTGATATGGCCATTGAGCTCTTTGTAGCTCAGCCGCAGGCCGCCGAAAACCAGGGCCGTATGGTCCGGCCGGTAACGGGCATGTCGGGTCGGCAGCGATCCGATGTTCATGCGCCCCCCTGGGTGCAACGGTTTATTGCTTGCCATCATGTCAAAGGGACGCGCATGAGACAACGGGCCAGGCAGCTTTGGGCACATTCACCAGAGTTTCGCCGATGGCTCCATCGGCATGGCCAACTTCGCTTTTTGCTAGCTTCATTTCTGCTATTTGTGTGGTTGTCCTCCCCCCGCTAGGCGGTTATGGTCGGCACGCTTTTCAGTCATTTTGGAGGATATTCATGGGCCGCATGGAAGGAAAAATCGCCATCGTCACAGGAGCCGGTGCCGGTATCGGGGAATCGATCAGCAAGCATTTCGCCCGCGAAGGCGCAGCCGTGGTCTGCAACGACATCAATGAAGAGGCGGTCAACGCCACCGTCACCGAGATTGAAGCCGCCGGCGGACGGGCCGTTGCCTTTGCCGCCGATGTGGCGCCGGAATCCTCGGCCATCAAGATGGTTGAACTGGCCCAGGAAAACTTCGGCGGCCTGACCTGCATCGTCAACAATGCGGTGCATGACCTGACTTTCGGACCAATGACCGAGGTCACTTTGGAAGATTGGAAGCGCACCTTCGACGTCAACCTGCACAGCGCCTTCCTGCTGTCCAAGCACGCCATCCCGGTGATGGCGGCGGGCGGCGGTGGTTCCATCATTCATGTGGCGTCGCAGCTGGGCGGTGTCGCCCGCCCCGGCCGGGTCTGGTACTGCGCCGCCAAGGGGGCGCTGATCAACATGGCCAAGGCCATGGCGCTGGATTTCGCCGACCAAAACATCCGCGTCAACAGCCTGTCGCCGGGACCGGTGGAAACCGGCCGTTACGTCAAGAACTTCAAGGATGCGGAAGAGGCGCGGCGCAATAACTTCACCCTGTTCAACCGCCTGGGCCACCCCGACGAGATCGCCACCGGCGCCGTTTTTCTGGCCAGCGACGAGTCGTCGTTTATGACCGGCGCCGACCTGCTGATCGACGGCGGCTTTACGGCTGTTTAGGCCGGACAGCCAACCACCCGTGCCCGACACCAGCCCGCAAACCATAAAAGGCATCTTCTTCGCCTGCCTGTCGACGTCGCTGGGCGGTATGACGGTGGCCCTGACCCGGCTGATCATCCATGATACCGGGCCGCTGTCGCTGGCTTTCATCCGCTACGGCCTGGGCGCGGTGGTCCTGTTGGGCATTTTCTACCTGGTCCAGAAACGGCAGTTTCCGAAAATGCCGGGACGCGACATGATTATTCTGGCGGTTATCGGTATCGTCATGTTTGCCAGCTTCCCCTATTTTATGGCCCGGGCCCTGGAAGACACCACGGCGGCCCGCGGCGCCCTGGTCTTCACCACATTACCGCTTATTTCCATGGTCTTAGGGGCCATCTTCGGCATTGAACGGCTATCGGGCATGAAGATGATCGCCGTTGTCGTTGCCATCGCCGGCACGACCCTGGCGCTGAGCGAGCGCATCGAAGACATTGCGCCAAATGCCTTCCGGGGCGACCTCTACATGTTGGCCGGAACCATGGGCGCGGCCAGTTTCAACGTCTTCGCCCGCAAATCCCTGCAGACCTACGGCAACATGCCGGTCCTGCTGTACACCATGTTTATCGGCATTACGGTGCTGTTCGGGCTAGCCCTTGTCTACGAGGCCCCCTTGTCCGGCAGCCTAGATTTCGACGCCATGGGTTGGTTCGTGGTCTTCATGCTGGGCGTGCCGGGGGCCGCCCTGATGATGTTCACCTGGAGCCGCGCCCTGCAACTGATCACACCGACCCAGGCGACCATTACCGTCGGCCTCAATCCGCTGACCGCCATCCTGCTGGGCGCCGTCTTGCTGTCCGAACCGATCACCCTGCACGTGCTGGGCGGCTTTATCCTGGTGGTGCTGGCGGTGATCCTGGCCCATGTCCGACCGCCGAGGGTGACGGGCTAAAGCAAATCCCGAGCGGGCGGGATTTGATGGTCCTCAAGCGCCGGACAGGCTGCGCTCCCACTTGGTCGCTAGTCGCTCCGCTCCGTCCGCGACGACGCATTTGCGTTATAAAATAAATCCCGAGCAGACCAACGGTCTGTGACGACGAATTTGCGTCACATTAATACAGAACCACCGAACGGATCGATTTGCCTTCGTGCATCAGGTCGAAGGCAGTATTGATCTCGTCCAGGGGCATGGTGTGGGTGATCAGGTCGTCGATATTGATCTTGCCGTCCATGTACCAGTCGACGATCTTCGGCACGTCGGTGCGTCCCCTGGCGCCGCCGAAAGCGGTACCGCGCCAGACCCGGCCGGTGACCAGCTGGAACGGCCGGGTGGCGATTTCCTGTCCGGCCCCGGCAACACCGATGATCACCGACTCGCCCCAGCCCTTGTGGCAGCATTCCAGCGCCTGGCGCATGGTTTCCACATTACCGATACACTCAAACGAATAGTCGGCGCCGCCACCGGTCAGGTCGATGATGGCTTCGACCACGTTGTCGACGTCTTTGGGATTGATGAAATCGGTCATGCCGAATTTCTCGCCCAGGGCCTGGCGGTCGGCGTTGAGATCAATGCCGATAATCTTGTCGGCGCCGACCATGCGCGCGCCCTGGATGACATTGAGTCCGATGCCGCCCAGGCCGAAAACGGCGACGTTGGAACCGGGTTCCACCTTGGCGTCGAAAGCCACGGCGCCGACCCCGGTGGTCACCCCGCAGCCGATGTAACAGACTTTGTCGAAGGGCGCGTCTTTGCGGATTTTGGCGACGGCGATTTCCGGCAGCACTGTATAGTTGGAAAAGGTGGAGCAGCCCATGTAATGGAAAATCTTCTCGCCGTTCAGCGAAAACCGCGACGAGCCGTCGGGCATCAGGCCCTGGCCCTGGGTTTCCCGGATCGACTGGCAGAGATTGGTTTTCGGATGCAGGCAGAAATCGCACTCCCGGCATTCCGGGGTATAGAGCGGAATAACATGATCACCCGCCGTCACCGAGGTCACGCCGTCGCCGACTTCGACCACCACCCCGGCGCCTTCGTGGCCCATGATCGCCGGAAAGAGGCCTTCCGGATCATCGCCCGACAGGGTGAAAGCGTCGGTGTGGCAAATGCCGGTGGCCTTGATCTCGACCAGCACTTCCCCGGGCCGGGGGCCGTCCATCTGCACGGTTTCGATCGACAGCGGTTTACCGGCCTCGAAGGCGACGGCGGCTTTGGTGTCCATGGATGTTTCTCCATTCTCTATTGGGTAATGTCTTAAGTCAGCTTCCGTATTTAGCCTTCGCTTCCCGTCGCCGGGCGTGCAGGATCGGCTCCGTATAACCGCTGGGCTGCTGGCGTCCCTTGAAGACCAGGTCGCAGGCCGCCTGATAGGCGATGCTGTCCTCGAAGTTTCCGGCCATGTTGCGGTAGTTGGGATCACCGGCGTTCTGCTGATCGACGACGGCGGCCATGCGCTGCATCGTTTCCGTCACCTGCTCCTCGGTACAGATGCCATGATGCAGCCAGTTGGCGATGTGCTGACTGGAGATGCGCAGCGTCGCCCGGTCTTCCATGAGCCCGACATCATTGATGTCGGGCACCTTTGAACAGCCGACCCCCTGGTCGATCCAGCGCACAACGTATCCCAGGATACCCTGGGCGTTGTTGTCCAGTTCTTGGCGCACCTCTTCCGGCGACAGATTGGTACCGCCGAGCACCGGAATGGTCAGGATGTCATCCAAACTGGCCCGTCCGCGCCCGGCGAGCTTGTCCTGCACGGCGGCCACGTTGACCCGGTGATAGTGGACCACATGCAGGGTAGCAGCCGTCGGCGACGGCACCCAGGCGCAATTGGCCCCGGCCTCCGGGTGGGCCTGCTTGCTCTCGAACATCTGTTTCATTTCATCGGGCATGGCCCACATGCCCTTGCCGATCTGCGCTCGGCCGCGCAGGCCACTTTCCAGGCCGATATCGACGTTCCAGTCCTCGTAGGCGTTGATCCAGGCCATGCCCTTGATGGCCGCCTTGCGCGCCATCGGGCCGATTTCCATGCTGGTGTGGATTTCATCACCCGTGCGATCCAGGAAGCCGGTATTGATGAAGACCACCCGTTCGCTGACGGCGCGGATGCATTCCTTGAGGTTGACGGTGGTGCGCCGTTCCTCGTCCATGATGCCGACTTTCAAGGTATTCCGCGCCATGCCGAGGGCGTCTTCCACCCGGCCGAACAAGTCATTGGTAAAGGCCGCTTCCTCCGGACCGTGCATCTTCGGTTTGACGATATACATCGACCCGGCGCGGCTGTTACGGAATTCGCCCTGGCCCTTGAGGTCATGGATGGCAATCAAACCGGTGACCAGGGCATCGAGAATGCCTTCCGGCACCTCGGACCCGTCCCCGTCCAGCACCGCGTCGTTGGTCATCAGGTGGCCGACGTTACGGACCAAGAGCAAACTGCGCCCCGGCAGGGCCAGCTCACCGCCGCCCGCGGCCTGATAGGTGCGGTCGGGGTTGAGCCGCCGGGTCATTGATTTACCGCCCTTCTCAAAGGTCTCGGCGAGGTCGCCCTTCATCAGGCCCAGCCAGTTGCGGTAGGCGGCCACCTTATCCTCGGCATCGACAGCGGCGATGGAATCCTCCAGGTCCTGGATGGTGGTGATGGCTGATTCCAGCAACACGTCCTTGACCCCGGCGGCATGCTCCTTGCCGATCATATTGTCCCGGTCGATCTGGATTTCCGCATGCAGGCCGTTGTTGGCGAGCAGGACTGCCGTCGGCGCGGCGGCCTCCCCCTGCCAGCCGGCAAACTGGCCAGGATCCTTGAGGCCGGTCTCACTGCCGTCGGCCAGGGTGACGGCCAGGTATTTTCCACCATTAGCATCGGCCACCGCATAGCCGACGACATCCCGATGGCTGCCGCCGGCCAACGGCGCGGATTGGTCGAGAAAATCCGCCGCCCAGGCCACCACGGCGGCGCCCCGGGCCGGGTTATAGCCGCTGCCTTTTTCGCACCCGCCCTCTTCGCCAATAACATCGGTGCCGTAAAGCGCATCATAGAGGCTGCCCCAGCGGGCATTGGCGGCGTTCAGCGCAAAGCGGGCGTTCATCACCGGCACCACCAGCTGCGGCCCGGCAATGGTGGCGATCTCCGGATCGACGTTGGCGGTGGAGACAGTCAGGTCGCCGCCTTCCGGCACCAGATAACCGATGTCGCCGAGGAACTGTTTATAGGCCGCGGGGTCATCGGGTTGGCCCTTGCGGGACCGGTGCCAGTCGTCGATCTGGGCCTGCAGGCTATCGCGTTTTTCCAGCAAGGCCCGGTTCTTCGGGCCTAAGTCCTTGACGATGTTTTCCAGGCCCGCCCAAAAGGTGGCCGCTTCAATACCGGTGCCGGGGGCGGCCTCGGTATTGATAAAATCATGGAGTTCGGCGGCTACCTTGAGCGCGCCCACTTCAACCCGGTCAGACATGATGATATTCCTCCCCGAAATCACTCGATTATTATTTGAGAGACACCACAGTGATGTTAACGGCTTCTATGACGGCCTGTTCCCCGTTGGTCCCGCTTTAGAAATACCCCGTAACCGGGGGAACGGTCCAGAATCTTCGCAAATGGTGAAGGCGGCTCAATCGACGATGCCGATATAGGGCAGGCTGCGGTACTGGCCGGCGTAATCGATGCCGTAGCCGACGACGAACACATCGTCGATGGAAAAGCCGATGAAATCAGCCTTGAAGTCGTTGGCCCGGCGGCTCGGTTTATCGAGCAACACGCAGGTTTTCACCTGGGAGGCCCCTTTCTTCAGGATATGCTCGACGGCATAGTCAAGCGACAGCCCGGTATCGACGATATCGTCGACCAGCAGGACCTGCTTTCCGGCGATGTCTTCCGGCAGGTCGCTGAGCAGTTTTACATCCCCGGAACTTTCCTTGTCCCGCCCGTAACTGCTGAGCCGGATGAATTCCACTTCCAGAGGCATGCCGTTGCGGTTGAACTGGCGGATCAGGTCGGCAACGAAAACAAAGCAGCCCTTGAGGACACCGACAATCATGAAATCGCCCTCGAAGGTGCGGCCGATTTCTTTGGCCAGTTCCTCGACCCGGGACGCGATTTCCGTTTCGTCGTATAGCGGCCGGACTTGCTTTTTGATCTCGGTTTCGCTCACCGATGTCTCCCCCTGGACCGTTTCCCTGATCGACATTAGCGGACCTGCGGCAGGCCGCAATAACCCTTTTCCTGCGGCAGGCCATAATTGTCTATAAAAAATGTAGGGTAATTACCCCATTACCGGCATAATATAGGGCCTATAAAGCTGCATAAGAAAAATGCCCCGGAGAGCGTGATGACTAAGAAATCCAAAAGCAAGGTCAAGAAGAGCCCCGCCAAGAAACCCGCCAAGGCTGCCGCCAATAAACCAGCCAAGGCCGCCGCCATAAAACCTGCCAATGAACCCGTCGCAGCCGCCACCGGCATCGGCGTCGAAATCGCCTCGAATGACCGCGGCAAGGTTCCCAATAAAGTTTACATGAAGGAACTCAATGAGCTGCAGGTCGAGCTGGTCAAGTTGCAGGAATGGATCAAGGAGAAGGGCCTGAAGATCGTCGTCATCTTCGAAGGCCGCGATGCCGCCGGTAAGGGTGGCGTCATCAAACGCATTACCGAACGGCTGACCCCCCGCGTCGCCCGGGTGGTGGCGCTGGGCACACCGACAGAAAAGGAAAAAACCCAGTGGTATTTCCAGCGCTATGTGGCGCACCTGCCGGCCGCCGGCGAAATGGTTCTGTTCGACCGAAGCTGGTACAACCGGGGCGGCGTCGAACGGGTCATGGGCTTCTGCACGGAGGAGGAATACCTGGAATTCCTGCGCACCTGTCCTGAGTTCGAACGCATGCTGATCCGTTCCGGCATTATCCTTATCAAGTACTGGTTCTCGGTCTCCGACGAAGTGCAGGAAAAACGCTTCCAGGACCGCGCCAAGGATCCCACAAAAAAATGGAAGCTGAGCCCCATGGACATCGAGTCCCGCGACCGCTGGGTCGAATATTCGAAGGCCAAGGACGATATGTTTTCGCACACCGACACCCGGGAGGCGCCCTGGTACGTGGTCGAAGCAGACATAAAAAAACGAGCCCGGCTCAGTTGCATCCGCCACCTGTTGAGCATTATCCCCTATGGGGACTTGGTGCCTGATGACATCACCCTGCCGCCTCGGAAATCGGGCCGTGGATACGTGCGGCCGCCGATCGACCATCAGACTTTTGTGCCCCACTTCGACGATGGTGACGGAGATTAGGGCCGGGCTGCCGGAAACACCGTGACAGCCCCTTAATCGTCCATTATTTCTTGCCTGCCGACTTTCAGTGCAAGGAAAGGAAAGTCTCTTGAGCGCCCCCATTCAGATTCGTATGGGCGGGTACGGCCCGCCGACCACCTCGTTCAGTTTGTCCCTGAAACGCATCGGTGACCGCCTGGAAGCCCAGTTCGGCGATGCCGTCAAAATCGATTACGTCTGGAATATCATGGACCTCGGCTATCGGGGCGAGAAAATCCTCGATATGGTCGAGCACGGCATCCTAACGCTCGGCTATCAGTCCAGCAGTTACCTCACCGACCGGGTGCCGGAACTGGGTTTTGTCGACCTGCCGTTCCTCATGGAAAGCAACGAGAAGGCGCGTGCCGCCATTGACGGCAGCTTAGGCCTTTACCTGACACAGAAGATCGAAGACCGCATCAATTACAAGATTTTCGGTTATTTCGAGAACGGCTTCCGCCATGTCTCCAACAAACTGCGGCCGATCCACACGCCGGCCGACATGAAGGATATGAGCCTCCGGGTGCTGCCCAGCGACGTCCAGGCCCGCACCTTTAATTTACTCGGCGCCGAGGCCCGGCGGCTGGACCTGACGGAAGCCATCGACGGCGTCGTCAACGGCACCCTCGATGCCCAGGAAAATCCGCTGGCCAATAC
>JADHTD010000048.1 GCA_016776525.1 Rhodospirillales bacterium | reverse complement strand
CGGGCGCGTTTTTCGAATTCCACCGTTTCGACAGGCCCAGGGTATTCAACCCGGACTGTAAACTTTTGACCAGTTCCGGGGCCGGGACGTCGCCCGCCGCGCCGGACAGGTGCTTGCTGAAACGGCTGATTTCCTTGGTCAGCGGGCGGCCATCGGCGGTCCGCACATCCAGCGGCTTATCGATCATCCTGCGGATGGGCTGCGGGTCGGCGATCTTGCCGAACTCGTCGGCCTTGGCGTTGCCGTCGCCGTAGAAATGCTTGAACCATTTCTTCTCCGAGTTCCAGAGACTCGGTCTCTCTGGATTATTTATCGGTAATCTGAGCCTCTCCTTCATCACCTCGCGCACCTCGCCCTCGGTCCAGTCCTCCGGTTTTTTCAAGAGGATATCGTCGACCGGCTTGCCGGGTTTGAGCATCTCGTCGCGCAGCTTCTGAATGTCGGGACGCATCGGAGGCTCGGCTTCTTTCGTTTGTGCGTTGTCCGAACCGGCCATCGGTTCATTTTGCGGGAGCTTGACCCCCGCCGCTGGAACCCGGTCCTCTTCTTTCTGCGCATCAAGCGCTTTCTGGTTGGCCGCCGCCTCCTTGCCCAGCCCGCCACGGTCTTGTTCTTGGGGGGTGGTTTTTTGGTCCGGCTTGCCGGTTTTCGGCTCCTCGCCGGGCCAGCCGCCGATGGCGCCGCTGAGGCCACCGGCTTCTTCCCGGTCCTTTCTGGCTTCTTCCTGATCCTTTTTGGCCTGTTCTTGGGCCTCGGCGCGGTCTTTCTCGGCCTGTTCGCGATGCTGGCGAAGCTCATCTTCCAGGTTGTCCTTGATGCCCGGCATTTTGTCTATGTCCGTCCCCTCTGGCAGAGCTTTCTCGATGGGATAGTTGATGGCATCGAGGGCGGCGCGGGTGATGGAGTTGCTGGTCTGATCGGGATCATCTGCTTCATTATCCGACCGGTATGGCAGTTTGCTTTTGTCGATCTCCTCGGCTTTGCCGCGCATTTTGGACCAGCTTTCGTCGAGCTTGTCGTCAGGGATGTCGAGCCGCTTGGACGGGCGTGTGCCGGCATCCTCGCCTGGCTCATAGCGGTCCTTGCTTTGCTCCAGCGGTTTGCCGGTCTCAACATCGATCCTCAGACCGCCTATGATGTCCGGCCCGCCGCGAATAACTTCGGAGGTACCATCGGCTTTGCGGTAGATCAGGTATGAGTGTTTGTAGTCGTTATATCCAGTAGGGATAGGGGTGATTTCGAGGTAGATTCCCGGTTTCATGGTTAGGCTCCTTATGTAAAAGTTAGGTTGAACGGGGTTGTTCGCCTTTCTCCAAAAGAAAGAAACGAATGAAATTTTTCTATAATGACTTGCAGATTTTTCATGTTTTGTTCTAATATTTCTAGGTTAGTAAATTTGATAAGGCTTTGTTGAGATGAGTACTCATGACGCCCTCCTGCGCCGGTTTTCCATTTGGATTGCTGTCACAATGCCGATATTTCCCGTGTTTTTCGCGGGCATGCATATCTTCCCTCCGGAGAGCGGGTACATTTTGCATCGGTTTTTTCCCCATCCTTTTTTTGAACTGCTGGTTATCTGGCTCATAGCTCTCTCGCTGTTATTTCAATTCAGGGTGTTCTGCGCTTATTCCGGTCTAAATCCGGGGCAAATCTGGCGGCCGGTGGCATTCCTGCACGGTATATTCATTGTGCCGACGGTCATCCTGGGCCCGCTTTCCTATGTTTTATGGATTCACATATTCGTTCCTTTCATCGTGTTCTTTCTCACATTACTTTTCGCCTTTGGACTGAGTATTGACCCTAAACCCCTTGCCCGTTTGGACGTTCTGGAGATAGGCGATAACAGAAGCCGCAAGGTTGCCCTGTTCTTCCTATTGGTAACGCCGGGTTTCATCTCAAATGGACTGACTCTTTTTCTGTTAATCGCAATTTTCTGGGGCGTATAGACCAACAATCTTTATCAGTGGCGCGTCGCTGTAGGCCGTTTGAATAGTCAATTTACGGTCTCCGGGGTCCATTGCCGGACCATATTTGCCATTGCATAAATGCAATTGGGGAGGGCAGTTTGCGTGAGGTCATGTGTCGTCTCCTAAATAGGCAAAAATACAAGAATATAGACATAAATGTATCTGTTTTGTTCCTTTATGTCAAGTAATTATTCCTTATTAGGTTTATATACTCTCAATTATGAGCAATTATTCCGTGATTCCAAACCCTTAACGGGTCATAATGGGAGTATGAATTTGATAGAAAAATATCAAAAACGCTTCGCCGCCTTCCTGTTGGGGGCGGTTTTTATGCTGGCTCAGGGAAATCGGCCTCAGCGTGCCGCCCCGGCCTTAAATTCGTATCATGATCCTCAAGCGCCGGATGGGCTGCGTTTAGTTTGTTTAATAACGCAAATGCGTCGTCGCAGGTGAAGATGCCTGCTCGGGATTTGCTGTCCCCCTACCCCGTCAGCAGGCCGTCGGTGATGCCGTTGATGGCGACCGACAGCACCAGGTCGAAGAAGACGATGCCGGCGGCCGCCGCCGGGTTGATGTCCAAGGCCGTCTTGGCAATAAACCAGACGTAGACCAGGATGGCGGCCAGCACGATGAGGGCCAGGAAGGCCGCCGCCGGTGGCGCGAACAGGCCGCCGACGGCAAGCAGCTGCACCGGCAGGAACAGCGCGTTCTGCAACACCGAGGCCCAGTTGTAGGCGACGATGAAGCGCACGAAGAATTGCTCGCGCTGCAGGTGCCGGCACAGCGAGATCATGATCACCGGAAAGGCGGTCCAGCCGATGATGTAGGAAATCAGTTGGATGGAGCCGTAGCGCAAAGGGCCGCTGGTAACCTCATCCGGGTTGAAGACAAGGGCCAGGAAGATGGCGAAAAAAGGCGCAATGAGGACGGCGGCGAAGAACGACCGCCAGAAGCCTTCGGGGGTGGCGTTGAACAGGGCCATGCCGCCGGCGTCGCCGCGGGCCAGCCGGTAAGCGCCGTAAATCGAGCGGAAGATTTCTTCCAGGCTAATCATGGCTTGGACCTTATGTTGGCGGCGCCGGTCGGCCGGTCAGGTTTGGCCGAAATACCCTTCGAGCACCCGCCGGTAGATGACGGCCAGGTCGCGGATATCATCGACGGCGCTGTTCTCGTCGACCTTATGGGCGGTGGCGTTGGTCAGGCCGAATTCGGCGACCGGGCAGACATCCTTGATGAAACGGGCGTCCGAGGTGCCGCCGGTGGTGCTCAGTTCCGGGCTGCGGCCGGTGACGTCGCGGGCGGCGTCGGCGATGATGCCGCTCAAGGGCCCCGGCGGGGTGAGGAAGGCCTCCCCCGAAATTTCGGTTCTCAGGTCATAATCGCCGCCCACCGACTGGCAACAGGTCTTTAGGTATTGCGACAGGCTGGCCCCGGTGTGGCGGTCGTTGAAACGGATGTTGAACGTCGCCCGGGCCTGGTTGGGGATGACGTTGGTGGCCGGGTTGCCGACATCGATGGTGGTGATCTCCAGGTTGGAGGGCTGGAAATGTTCGGTGCCGTCGTCGAGCGGCGCTTTGCCGATCTCGGCCAGCATCGCCAGCAGCCGGGGCACCGGGTTGTCGGCCAGGTGCGGATAGGCGGTGTGGCCCTGGGTGCCGGTCACCGTGATGAAAGCGTTCATCGAGCCGCGCCGTCCGATCTTGATCATCTCGCCCAGGTTTTCCGGGTTGGTCGGTTCGCCGACCAGACAAACGTCGAGGCTCTGTCCCTGGTCCTGCAGCCAGCGCAGCATCTTCACCGTGCCGTTGACGGCGGGGCCCTCTTCGTCGCCGGTGATGAGCAGGCTGATGGAGCCGCCGAAGTCCTCTCCCCGGGCGCTGAGGAATTCCGACACGGCGGCGGTAAAGCACGCAATGGCGCATTTCATGTCGGCGGCGCCCCGGCCATAGAGGCGGCCTTCGCGCAGCTGGGCGCCGAAGGGATCGACGGTCCAGGCGTCGCGGTCGCCGACCGGCACCACATCGGTGTGACCGGCGAAACAGAAATTGGGGCCGCCGCTGCCGAGCCGCGCATAGAGGTTGTCGACATCCGCCGTGCCGTCTTCGGAGAAGGGCAGGCGGGTGCAGTCGAAGCCCAGGCCTTGCAGGGCTTCTTGCAGCACGTCCAGCGCGCCGGCGTCATCCGGCGTCACGCTGGGACAGCGGATCAGGGCGCGGCTCAGGTCGAGCGGATCAAGGGTTGCGGTCATGACGATTCCAATTTGCCCGGTCCAGGCAAAGTACTCCGGCCCGGATTGTGGGGCAACTAATCCCGTAGCAAATCGTTGATCGAGGTTTTCGAGCGGGTTTTCTCGTCAACCTGCTTGACGATGACGGCGCAATAGAGGCCGGGTCCGGGACTTCCGTCGGGCAGCGGCTTGCCGGGCATGGTGCCGGAAACGACCACCGAATAGGCGGGAACCCGTCCGTAGAAAATTTCGCCGGTGGCCCGGTTAACGACCCGGGTCGAGGCGCTGATATAGACGCCCATGCCGAGCACCGAGCCTTCCTCGACGATGACGCCTTCGGCGACCTCGGCGCGGGCCCCGATGAAACAGTTGTCTTCGATGATGGTCGGGTTGGCCTGCAACGGTTCCAGCACGCCGCCGATACCGGCGCCGCCCGACAGGTGGACGTCCTTGCCGATCTGGGCGCAGGAGCCGACCGTCGACCAGCCGTCGACCATGGTGCCGGCGCCCACATAAGCGCCGATGTTAACGAACGACGGCATCAGGACGACGCCCGGCGAGACGTAGGAGCCGCGGCGCACGACGCAGTTGGGGACGGCCCGGAAACCGGCCTCGCGGAAGCGGGCTTCGTCCCAGCCTTCGAACTTCGACGGCACCTTGTCGAACCAATGGGCGCCGCCCGGCCCGCCCGGGATCATGCCCATGTCGTTGAGCCGGAAGGACAGCAGAACCGCCTTTTTCAGCCACTGGTTGACCGTCCACTGGCCGACGCTTTCGCGTTCGGCGACCCGGACTTGGCCGGAGTCGAGCAGGTCGAGGGCGGTTTCCACGGCGTCGCGGACGTCGCCGGTGGTCTCCAAGGTGACGGAATCGCGCGCCTCCCAGGCGGCGTCGATGGTTGCTTGCAGGTCGCTGGTGTTCATTTTGTTGCTGTCTCTGTCAAAGGCCCCAAGGGGGCGGTGAAAATCGGTCCCGAACATGATGGAGGCGGCGGCGGAAGTCAACCTTGGGGGCGTGTTCCGCCCCGGCGGGCGACGCCGATCAGCCAGCCGGCCAGGTCGTCGACTTCATGGTGCACGAAGGCTTTATCGAAGCCTTCGGTTCCCCAACGGGTGTCGGTCTTCACCCAGATGGTGGTCATGCCGAGGGCCGCCGCCGGTTCCAGGTTGCGGGCGATGTCTTCGACCATCACCGATTTGGCGGGGTCGAGGCCGTAGTTGTCGACCAGCATGTGATAGATCTGGGGTTCCGGCTTGGGCACGTAATCGGCGCCGATGATGTCGAAGATTTCATCGAAATGATGGCGCACGCCGAGTTTCTCCATAACCCGGTGGGCATGGCCGGAGTCGGCGTTGGTGAAGATCAGTTTGCGGCCGGGCAGGGTGGCCAGCGCCTGTTCCAGTTCCGGATTCGACAGCACCGGGCTGAGGTCGATGTCGTGGACATGGTCGAGGAAAGGCCCCGGGTCCATATCATGGCGGTGCATCAGGCCCCTGAGCGTCGTGCCGTATTCGCTGAAATACTGTTTCTGGACCCGGTAGGCCTCATCCGGATCGAGATCGAGGTAATCGGCGATAAAATCGCGCATGCGCACATCGATCTGGGCGAACAGGTTGCACGACGCCGGATAGAGCGTGTTGTCCAGATCGAAAATCCAGGCCTCGGCTTCAAACAGGCCTTCCGCAGGGAGAACCATGGGTTTGTCGGCGTTCCATTTTGTCAGGGTCCGCTATCGCCTCCACAGGTACCATATAGCCTGAGCCGCTGCCAGCCGTACAAAAGACCCGGTGCCTGGGCCAAACAGGGATCGGCTGTTGAGCAAGCATTGGAATTAAGGCAGAATCGAAGCGAAGCGGAACGTCATCTGCTGTGCAACCGGGTTCCGGCCTTTCGGGCCCGTTCTCCCTGACGATAAGGAAACTGAGCGTTTGACCGGTGAAGACGCTAAACAAACGGCCAAAGAGCCAGCGGCCCCGGCCTTCAATCATGTTGTCAACGAGGCCGATTTCGATATTGCCTTTCAACCGATTGTCGAGGTGCGGACAGGTAAAATTCATCATTTCGAGGCCTTGGTGCGATTCCACCACCACGCCCCCGACCACTCGCCGTTCGAACACATCACCATTGCTGAAGAAAGCGGCCTGATCTCCGAATTCGACCTGGCCATGGCCGGCAAAGCCATCGCTTGGCTGGCCCAAGCGCCGGAAAAATACCAGGTCGCCATCAATGTCTCCGGCCATTCGGTGGGCAATCCCCTGTACGTCGAAGGACTCGACAGCCTGCTTGCGGACAATCCCTGGACCGTCAGCCGCCTGATGTTTGAAATAACCGAATCGGCGCGCATGGATGACCTGCCGTCGGCCAACCAATTCATCCAGAACCTGCGCCAACAGGGCTACGAGGTCTGTCTCGATGATTTCGGCGCCGGCGCCGCCAACTTTCAATATCTCAGCACCCTGGAAGTGGATGTCGTCAAGCTCGACGGGACGGCCCTCCGCAACGCCCGCAACGCCACGAAGGGCAGGGCGTTCCTGAAAGCCCTGACCGATCTTTGCCATGACTTGAAGGTCGGCACCATTGCCGAAATGGTGGACGATGCGGAAAGCTTGGAATTCATCAGGGAATGCGGCGTGCAATATGCCCAGGGATACCTGTTCGGCAAACCGTCAACGGATATAAAAGCCTTTGAAAAAATGGAATTTTCCTAATTAAAGATTAACCCTGTGTGTTAGAAAATGATCGTCAAGGGTAGCCGATTGGCGGCAAAAGCAAGTAAAGTATTAACAGTGTTGGGGGATGCTGTGACGAGTACGGAATGGTACGTGCGATAGAGGCGAACTGAGATATCCAGGACCCCACGATGGCGGATGATCAATCCACGGAAATAGACGACACTGAAGATCAGGACGGTCAACAAAACCCGGAGGCCGGCGGCAACGGCACCGGTGATTCCCTGTTGGCCGGTTATCCGGGCGCCGCCCTGCTGGTCAAGCAGGACGGCACCGTGGTCGCCGCCAACCATAAGGGAACCAGCCTCAGCACCCTGATTGACAGGGGCTCGATCCCCGATATTTCCGATCTTATCAGCAAATCCGCCATCGTCGGCACCTTCGCCGTCGGCACCGTCAATCTAGCCGGCAGCAAAGGCTCCATCATCCTTGAAATCACCGTCATACCGCAGGCGGAGGATCAATTGTTCATGATCCTGACCCGCGATATGACCATGGAACGCAACTTACGCACGGCGCTGGTCGAATCCCGGCAGCGCTATAAGGACTTGGTTGAGGTCTCCAGCGATTTTTCCTGGGAGGTCGGCGAAGAAGGCATCTTTGTTTTCGTTTCCCCGAACGGGGCCCTGGGGTTCACGGCCGACGAACTGATCGGCAAACGGCCCGAAGATTACGTCCTCAATGCGGAAGAATACTCACCGCTTCCCTTCAACAGCGACCGCCCCCTGGAAAATATCGAGTTGTGGATGCGCAAATCAGACGGCTCGACGGCCTGTGTTTATGCCTCCTGCCTGCCGCTTTATGCGGACAACGATGAATGGCGCGGTACCCGTGGCGTGTGCCGGGATATCACCGAGGAACGCGGCCACGAAGCGGCCCTGGCGCGGGCCCGCAACCGGGAGCAATTGCTTAATTACATCGTTAGCGCCATCCGCGATGAACTGGAACCCGGAGATATGCTGGTAACGGCGGCGGCGGCGACGGCCCGGGCGCTGGGCACCGTCGGTTGCGGCATTTACCGTCAGACCCAGCCGGGGGTGTTCGAGAACGCCGCCAATTTCGGCGATCCGGCCGACGGCCTGGAGACCATCAAGGAACGGGCCCAGGTTGAAGATGAAACCTTCGAAACCGAGATCGCCGATCACCGCTTCCTGGTGACCGCGACCCGTTACCGGCAGACCGTCAACGGCTTTATCTGCATGTGGAAAAGCCTCGACCAGGAGTGGTCCGACGACGACCATATCCTGATCGGTGACGTCGCCAACCAGCTCGGCATCGCCAACGAGCAAATCGCCAACCATGAACGGATCGTCAAACTGTCGCGCACTGACGGCATGACCGGCCTGCTCAACCGGCGGGCCTTTCTCGAAGAAGAGCTCCCCCGGCGGCTGGCCCGCATGGAATTCACCAAAGTCGGCGCCGCCCTCTATTATGTGGATATGGACAACTTCAAGCGGGTCAATGACGTTCACGGCCACCAGGCCGGTGACGATGCGATCATGCGGCTCAGGGAACTGCTGGTCGACCATTCCCGCCCCGGAGACGTGATTGCCCGCCTGGGCGGTGACGAATTCGCCATGTGGCTGGACGGCATGCCGCCGGACGTTGCCAAAGATCGCGCCGAAACGTTGATAGCCGATAGTACCGTGCTCAGGGAATTCTCCGGTGACGAGGAGCACCCCTTAGGGATCTCGGTTGGCGTTGCCATGTTCGATCCGGATTCCGGCGAAACACTGGATAACCTGTTGGCTCGCGCCGACGAGGCAATGTATATAGTGAAGAATGCCGGTAAAGGCGGTTATTATATTGCCCCGGCCAGTGGTGCCGAAAAACCGGCCGGGGAATAGAAGCCAACAACACATGGTGGGTCCGTGAACGACGACGTCAGCTCTCAGCCGCTTTCCTACGAAGAGGCCAAGGCAATGGCTCAGAATGCGGACCCCAATGTCCGGGCCGCTCTTGCCGCACGCGCTGATCTGTCTCCGGAACTTCTGTATTTCCTGGCCGAGGACAATGCCCCGGAAGTCCGCCGCGCCATTGCCGAAAATCATGCGACGCCGGAATTGGCGCAGGTCATCCTGGCCAAGGATGCGGATGAAGAAGTGCGCACCAATCTGGCGGAACGGGTTGCCCTGGTGGCGCCGGGACTGACCGCCGACGAAAAGGACCGGGTCCGCAAAGCCTCCTATGAAACGTTGGAAATCCTCGCCCGCGACCAGATGACCCGGGTCCGGGAAATCCTTTCGGAAACCCTGAAGGATGTTGCCGATGCGCCGCCGGAAGTCATCCGCACGCTGGCCTTCGACGAAGAATTGGTGGTTGCCGGCCCGGTGCTGGAATTTTCGCCGGTCCTTACCGATGAAGACCTCCTGGAGATTATCGCCAGCGGTCCCATGCAGGGCGGTGTCGGTGCCATCGCCCGCCGTGACAGCGTTTCCGAAGTGGTCTCCGACGCCGTTGCCGAAACCGACGATATCGAAGCCATCGCCGATCTGCTGTCCAACGACAGCGCCCAAATCCGGGAAGAGACGCTCGACAACCTAATCGACCGGGCGCCGGAGCATGATTTGTGGCATGCGCCGCTGGCCAAGCGGCCCAAAATCTCCGCCGGGGCGGCCTCGCGCATGGCCCAGTTCATGGCCGATAACCTGTTGGAGGTTCTCTCCGAACGCCAGGACCTGGATGCCGAGACCCTGGAAGCGGTGAAATCGGTGGTGCACAGCCGTATCGATGGTGAAACCGAAGGTCAGGATAAAGGCCCACTCGTCTTCGAGGATGCTGATTACGCCCAGGCCTCGATGGATTATCTGAAGCAGGATCCACCGATCGCCGTGACCCAACGGCTTCTACAGGCCGGCAAGCTGGACTTCAACGTCATCACCAAGGCTTTGCAGGCCAGTGATTATGCTTTCGTCTTGGCGGCAATTGTCGTCCTTTCCGATCAGTCGGTGCCGGTGGTCAAGAGGATGTTGTCGTCGCTGGAGGCGAAAGGCGTTGCCGCCCTTTGCTGGAAGTCCGGATTCTCGGCCAATTTATCGGTTCAAATACAACAAAGGATGGCCCGCATTCCGCCGACGGAAGTGCTTGGCCCCAAGGAAGCCAACCGGTATCCGTTGACCGATGACGAAATGACCTGGCAGTTGGAATATTACAACAAGCTGGTTGGACGAACTTAGAAGCGGAAGCGAAAATGAAAAGCCTGATCAACCGGCTCCTGGGAAAAACCTCCCTTCCCTATGAAGAAGCGAAACGCTTGGCCAGCCACCAAGACATGGCCGTCCGCCAGGAATTGGCGTCGCGCGAAGACGTCATGCCGGAAATCCTTTATTTCCTGGCGGAAGACCCGTCACCGGAAGTCCGCCGGGAAATTGCCAACAACAAATCCTCTCCGCCCCATGCCGACCTGTTGCTGGTCGGTGACAGCGACCAAAACGTCAGAAGCAGCCTGGCGGAAAAGATTGCCCTGCTGGCGCCGGGCTTGTCTCCAGACGAACAGGACAAGCTGCAACGCATGACCTATGAGGCCCTGGAGGCCCTGGCCCGGGATCAGGTGGTGCGGGTTCGTCAAATCCTGTCCGAAACCCTGAAAGACTTTACCGATGTGTCGCCCGAGGTCATCCGGCGGCTGGCGCGGGATGCCGAAATCGTCGTTTCCGGGCCGGTTCTGGAATATTCACCGGTCCTCACCGACGAGGACCTTCTGGAAATCATCAGGGAAGACACGGTCACCGGCAAACTCAATGCCATTGCCACCCGGGCCAACCTTCAGGAACCCGTCTCCGACGCCATCGTCGACACCGATGACAAGGAAGCCATTACCCTGCTGTTGGCTAACGAGAGCGCGCAGATCCGGGAAGAAACCCTCGATTTTCTTGTCGATAAAGCTCCCGATGTGGAGCAATGGCATGAACCGCTGGTCCAGCGGCCCGGCCTACCGGCCAAAGCCGCCACCCGGCTGGCCAAGTTTGTCGCCGACAACCTGATCGAATATCTGTCCGAACGGCAAGACTTTGACCAGGCGACCATCGCCACCGTCCGCCAGGAGGTCGCCCGGCGTTTGGAGGAGAACGGCGACGGCGGAGAAGACGAAAGCGATACCGACAAACTTTTGAAGAAGCTTCAACAGCTTCATAGTTCCGACGCGTTGGATGAAAAAACCATCGCCGAAGCCCTGGAAGCCGGTAAACATCCCTGGGTCAAGGCCGCCTTATCGGTGCGGTCCGGCCTGCCGTTGAACATCGTCGAGAAAATAACCAGCACGCAAAGTTCCAAGGGAACCGTGGCTATGGTCTGGAAAGCCGGGTTGTCGATGGACTTCGGGGTCACCGTGCAGCAAAGGCTGGTTCACATCCCGTTCAAGGACATTATGCATTCCCGGGGCGGCGATTTTCCGATGGCCGACGAAGAAATGGAATGGCAGCTGGAATTTTTCAGCGATATGTCGTGATTTTCTGGAGCTTGACCCCCACCCAACCGCACCTGGAATAATGGAGCGAAGCGACTAGCGCCATTGAGGCGCGCAGCCTGCTCATTGCATTTATGCGATCAACGCATAGGCCGCTTGAGGACAATTAAACAGAAAAATTTCTCGGGATTTACTCAATCCCTTAAAATCAACGTTCCCGCACCGTGTTCGGTGAACAATTCCAGCAGCACGGCATGGGGCACCCGGCCGTCGATGATGACGGCGCCTTCGACACCGTCTTCAATGGCTTGGAGACAGGTTTCGACCTTGGGAATCATGCCGCCGTGGATGGTGCCGTCCTTGATATAGCTCCGGGCTTGTTCGGCGGTCATTCGTTCGATCAGGTCACCGTCCTTGTCCAGAACGCCGACCACGTCGGTCAGCATCAGCAGGCGGCGCGCCGAAACAGCACCGGCAATGGCGCCGGCAACGGTGTCGGCATTGATGTTAAGGGTCTCGCCGTCGGGCCCGGCGCCGATCGGCGCAATCACCGGCGTCGTGTCGGTTTCCTTGAAAAGGTCGAGGATATGGGTGGTGATGGTTTCCGGTTCGCCGACCAGACCTAAGTCGAGGACTTGTTCGATATTGGATTCAGGGTCCTTTTTGGTGCGTTTCAGCTTGCGGGCCAGGATCAGGTGACCGTCCTTGCCCGACAGGCCGACGGCGAAGCCGCCCTGGGCATTAATGTTGGAAACGATTTCCTTGTTGATAGAACCGGCCAGCACCATTTCAACCACATCGACGGTTGCCTGGTCGGTGACCCTGAGGCCGTCGATGAACTCGCTTTGGATTTTCAGCCGTTCGAGCATTTTGCCGATCTGCGGACCGCCGCCGTGGACGACGATCGGGTTGATGCCGACCTGGCGCAGCAGGACGATGTCGCGGGCAAACAGCCGAGCCAGATCGTCGTCGCCCATGGCATGGCCGCCGTATTTGATGACAAAGGTCTTGCCCGTATAGCGCCGCATATAGGGCAGGGCCTCGGACAGGGTCCGGGCCTGGGCCAGCCATTGATCCTTGGTTTTATCCGTTTTCTTGCTCATGGGCGGGGACTGTAAGGCGCAGAGGTTAATTTTGCACTTACTTTTTGAGTTCTTATTCTGGAGCTTGACCCCCACCCAACCGCACCTGGAATAAGCGTAATAGAAACCAGCTCGCGACTGCGGGCCGCGAACCGTTTCGCGAAAGCCAAGGGCGCAGCCCGCCCGGTGACTGGAGGAATTTATAATCTATCTGGGCAAAGCGAGCGCAGCGAGTGTAGCCCTGAGATCAGCGATGCCGGTGCCTTTTTCGGAACTGGTCAGCATGACCTGGGGGTGGGCGGCGGTATGCTTGGCGAGTTCCCCGGAGACCTTTTCGACCAGGCTTTGCTGCTGGGCGGATTTAATTTTGTCGGCCTTGGTCAGAACGATCTGATAGGCGACCGCCGCCTCATCCAACATGGTCATCACATCGCGGTCTTTATCCTTGAGGCCGTGACGGGAATCAACCAGCAAA
>JADHTD010000047.1 GCA_016776525.1 Rhodospirillales bacterium | reverse complement strand
TTCCAGGCCGCCGCCGATCCAAAAAACCACATCCGCCCGGCTTAACCGCTTGGCTTGCGACGGGCGCAGGGATTTGGCATGGGGCGAGCCGCCGGCAACCAGCAGATGCGGGCTATTGCCCCCCTGCATGACAGCGGCCACCAGGGAATGCAGCGGGCGGATGCTGGCAACCACGGAGATGTCGTCCTGCGCCATAACCGGCTGCACAGACATCAGGAATACCGCGAAAAGGAGACTTCGTTTCAATGCCGTTAATCCTTGTCCTATAGCGGACCCCAGAGGGTATGCCAAAGCCCGCCGACGGCATAAGGCCGGGCAGGCAAGCGGCGCATATGTTATATTATAACATTCAGTTGGCAAGCCCGGGCAGGCGGTTTGGCAAGATTGATTTAATCGATCAAAAAAACCTGAATGACAGGCCCAACGATTGACGCTGCCCCGGTCCAACCCTAAAAAGGGGCGGATGGCCGACATGGTCCCGTAGCTCAGTCGGATAGAGCACTTGATTCCTAATCAAGGGGTCGCAGGTTCGAATCCTGCCGGGATCACCATTTTCTTCGCCTAGTTCGGCAAAGACGCCGACCCGTTTTCTTGCAGCGTCCTTTCGATAACGTCCAGTGTTTTGCGGACATTGATCGGTTTCGTCAGATATTCCCGGAAACCGGCTTCCAGGCCTTTTTCGATGTCCTTCGGCATGGCATTGGCGCTCAAGGCGATGACCGGAATATGGGATGTCGATTGCATGGATTTCAGGCGCTGCAGGGCTTCAATTCCAGACATACCAGGCAACCCGATATCCATAATGATGAGGTCCGGTTTACGGCTTTCCGCCAGTTCCAAGCCTAATTCGGCATTGTGTGCCGAGATCATAGCCAGTCCTTTAACGCGGGACAGGATCATCTCCATCAATTTCAGGTTGTCGGGATTATCTTCGATGTAGAGCAGCGTTCCCGTGCCCCCGGATGCCAGGCCCTTTTCGTCGTCACCCGGCTGTACGCCGGAGGCCCCAGACAGGGCGTCCGCCACCTGTTCGGCCAAAGGCAAGTCAAACCAGAAAGTGCTGCCGCTGCCGACTTCGCTCTCGACGCCGATGCGGCCGTTCATTTTTTCGACAAGTTCCCGAGTGATGGCCAGGCCGATGCCGGTGCCTTCGATGGCATCATGTTCGCCAACCAGGCGGGCAAACGGCTGGAACAGTTCAGCGATCCGTTCCTGGGGGATGCCGCGGCCGGTATCGGTGACCAGGAAACGTTGCAAGCCGTCCGCCGCCGGTTGCGCCGAGAGCCGGATGCTGCCGCCTTTTTTATTATATTTAACGGCGTTCGACAGAAGGTTGAGAAGAACTTGCTTGAAGCGGGTATGGTCGGTCCAGATTTCCGGCAAGCCTTTGATGGCATCATCGACATCAATGCTGATGTTGCGTTTTTCGGCCATATCCTGGACCAGGGTCAGGCAATCCAGCAAAACCGATTGCGGCCTTACCCGTTCCAGGGACAGGTTGATCTGGCCGGCTTCGATCTTCGCCAGGTCGAGGATTTCATTGATCAGGTCGAGCAGATGCTCGCCGCCCTTGAGAATATGTTCGACACAGCCTTTCTGGGCCTCGGTCAGGGGCTCCTTCGGATTGTATTCGAGCATCTGGCCGAAACCGAGAATGGCATTCATCGGAGTCCGCAGTTCGTGGCTCATGTTGGAGAGGAATTCCGATTTGGCCTTATTGGCGGCATCGGCCTCAACCTTGGCCTGCTGGAAGGCTTCTTCGCGTTCCTGCATATCACTAATGTCAACATGGAAGGCCAGGATGCTGCCGTCATCCAACCGCTGTTTGTTGACGCGGAACCAGCGGCCATCAGCCAGATGAATCTCCCGGCTGGAATAATCCTCGTTAAGTTCGGCTATCCGTTCTGCCACCCAATCATCGATGCGGCCCTTGGCCGGTAAAATATGACCGGCAGCGGCAGCCTGCCGGATGTAATCCTCAAAGTGGATGCCCGGCGCCAAATACTGAGCAGTGTTTTTCTGAATGTGGCGGAAAAAGGAGTTGCAGTTGACGAACCGGTTTTCCTGATCCCACAGGATCACCCCGGCATTAAGATTATCAAGGGCATCGAAGAAGCGTTCCTGGACACTGACGGCTTCCTCCCGGGCCTGTATCTCGGCGGTTTTATCGGAAAACATCCCCCGGTATCCGAGGAAAGTGCCGTTATCGTCATACCTGGGAAGACCGGACAGGCTGACATACATATCAGTTCCGTCATCAAGGGTCCGCCTGTAGGTGCAATCACGGAAGGCTTGCCGTTTGATGAAGGTGTCGTACAGCAATTCCTTGGCGTCCTCAGCGACCTGATGGCCTTCCACGTCCCAGGGAGACCGGCCGATAAATTTTTCGCTGGGCACAATCAAGCCGCCGTTTATGTCCGAAACAAACGTATAGCGGAATTGACCATCCGTTTCCCAGAAACGGTCGGCCCCGGCCTGGGCAAAATTGCGGAACCTCTCTTCCGCTTCCCGCAAAGCGTTTTCATGGTTTTTATGCTCGGTAATATCCGTTGCCAGGGCGTAATGGCCGACAATTTCATTGCCTTCGGAATAGGGAACGTAACTCACCTGGATGGTATTGACGTGACCCTCATGATCGAGGATTTCCGTTTCAAACGTTACTTTTTCCCCGCCCATCACTTGATTGAAATAGCAGAGGATTGAGTCTGAAACCTCTTGTCCGAAAAGATCCCTAACGGTTTTCCCAAGGATGTCTTCTTCGCTTAAATTCGACCAACGCAGGTATTCATCGTTTACATACCGGTACCGGCGGTCCTGATCCAAACGGGCAATGAATACCGGCAGTGAATTGGTCAGTTGGCGCAGATGTTCTTCGCTTTCAGCCAGCGCTTCCCGGGTCTTCTTGATCTGAGAGATGTCCTGGACGACCCCCAGCATGCGCAGGGCTTTGCCGTTATCATCGCGGACCGCATCACCCCGTTCATGCAGCCAGCGGACGCTGCCGTCAGGCCAGACGACCCGGTGTTCGATATCGTAATCGGCGCCGTCTTCGACGCAGGCGTTGACGGCCGCCATCACATCATCCCGGTCGTCCGGGTGGACGGCGGCGAGGAAGTTCTCGTAACTGGTTTCCAGTTCGCCCAGTTCATACCCGAACAACGGCCCGATCCGTTCCGACCAGTGCAGGTCGCCGGTCACGATATTCCAGTCCCAGGTGCCGATGTTGGCGAAGGACTGGCTGGTGCTGAGACGGTCCTCACTGGCCTTTAAATCCTGTTCGAATTTCTTGCGTTCGGAAATATCGTGCATGAAGCCGACAAAGCCCCGACGGCCTTTGACGGTCATCGGCGAGACATTCAGTTCCAGAGGGAAAAGGGAGCCGTCCTTGCGCCTGCCGAACAGGTCGCGGGACTGGTTGATGATCCGCGGGGCATGCAGGCCGGATTCCTTGAGGTAACCGTCATGCTGATGGCGTTCGCCTTCGGGAAGCAACAGGGAGACGTTCTCACCGACCATTTCCGCGGCCTGGTATCCGAAGATTTTTTCCGCCGCCGGATTGAAAGTCTCAATGACGCCCCGGCCGTCGATGGTGATGATGCCTTCCGCCGCGTTGGAAACAACGGCGTTGAGGTATTCCTCGTTATCCCGGGCTTGCTGTTCCCGGTTCTTGAGGTCGGTAATGTCGGTGCGGATACTGACCACCTCGCCCCGGTCGGTTACGGTATCGCTGCTGAGTAGCCAGGTTCCGTTCCTGAGATGCCGTTCACGGTCGGAATGTCCCTTTTCGAAAGCCTCCCGGCGCCATCGAAGCCATTCTTCCTTGGTCATGTCCTGGTTGTTTTCGTGATCGATATCGTAGTACCGGCTGATCAAATCGTCAAAATGGACACCGGGTTTGAATTGGTCCCGCATTTCTTCATAGATGGAAGCAAAGCCTTCGTTAAAGAGAACCAGTCGTTTATTTTCATCATAGAGCGCAAATCCCGCGGTGATGCTGTTGACGGCGTCGGTCAGCCGTTCATGGGCCCGGCGAGCCACTTCCTCGGCCTTGCGGTGGTCGGTAATATCGATGTTGTAGCCGCCCAGGGCCGTTATCGTGCCATCATCGTCGAAAACCGGAAATTTACGGACCAGGATACGGCGCACCGACCCATCAGCCACCGTTACG
Source organism: Rhodospirillales bacterium (assembly GCA_016776525.1). Classification (GTDB taxonomy): domain Bacteria; phylum Pseudomonadota; class Alphaproteobacteria; order Rhodospirillales; family JADHTD01; genus JADHTD01. Next base: position 8,732 of record JADHTD010000047.1, on the reverse strand, counting down.
TCAAGGTCGATGGCGCTGGATTTTTTTGTTTTGATAACCTCGGCTTCATGTTCGGCAACCGCCGCCGCAACGTCTTCGGGGAAGATGTCCGAAACCTGCCGGCCCAAGACTTCCTCGGACTTAGGACCGTAATATTCCTCGAAATTTTTATTGGTAAAGGTGTAGCGGCCCTGCAGGTCTTTCAGGTAGATGGCTTCGTCGGCATGGTCCGTAAAGGCCCGCATGCGGGCTTCGCTGTCGCGCACCGCCTGTTCGGCCTGCAACCGGAGGCGTCTTTCATCGGCCCGCTTGAGAAGCCGGGCGATAATGCTGGGCAGCAGTTCCGTATAGACGGCCTGTTCGCCTTTGATCAGGTAATTGGATACGCCCATGTCGAGGGCCCGGGCGGCAATGCTTTCGCTTCCTTCGCCGGTTACCATGACGACCGGCAGGTCCGGGTTTGCGGCCAATAATTCACCGGCAACGTCGAAGCCGGTCATATCGGGCAGCAGGTAATCAACCACCACCACGTCGAAAGGCTGTTCAGCATGCCGGTTCAGGCCTTCCCGGCCAGTCGCCGCGGTTACGGTAAGATAGTCCGTCTCTTCCAGAACGCTCTGGAACAATTCATGGAGAATCGGGTCATCTTCGATATAGAGGATTCTGATAATGGGCGCGTTGGCGGTCATTCTTATTGTTGATGGGTTAACGGCGGAACAATGCAGAAGAGCCTTGATGTCTGGTTTACAGCCGCAAAAGAGGAGGCTCATCGCCCGGTACAGCCATAAAACGGCAGCGGAATGTTAAATTCCTACCGGGTTCTCCCCCGGTGCGCTGTGCCGGACATCCCCGAATTTACGCGGGCAGTTACCTGCGCGTTAACGTCTCTCCCCTCCGGTTGCCTATCCCAAAGGGTTATGTAAGAATTATTGAATATTTTTAAACCGGTTTTTTCGTTCTTTATCGATTTTTTTGCGCAAACTAAAGCCCCGGGTAGGCGCGGGCCTACCCAGAATGCTTGAAAAATCTCAGCAATCCGGCAGGCAGAAGCCCTCTATTTGCGGAGAACCATAACGGCTTAACCTATAGTCCCATCCTGGCGGCGTCCGGTACGAACGAACCGGACATCGTTCTTTTTTGGAGCCCGGCCCCGACCCCTCCAACTCTTTGCCGGGACACACTTTTGAGGTACCCTAAAGATCAACAAGACGGCGCCTGAGGGAGGAAGCCATGTCAAAGGTCGAACTAAACACCTTACTCGACATCGAACCGGAAAAGGTCTGGGAGTTGATAGGTCATTTCAAGGCTTTGCCTGACTGGCACCCGGCGGTCGAATCGAGCGAACTGGAAGATGGCGGCGCCCAGCGCAGGCTGCAATTGGTCGGTGGCAGTTCCATCGTTGAACGGTTGGAGCATGTCGGCGATGGGGAATTCGACTATTCCTATGCCATGGAGGACAGCCCCATCCCGGTGGCCGATTACAAAGCGACGGTCCGCCTCATCAAAGTCGGCAAGAAGACGAAAGTCGTCTGGGAAAGCGATTTCGACGGCAACTTCCCGGCTGCCGATTTCCTGAAACTATCCCAGGGGCTGTATCAGGGTTGGCTTGAAGACCTTAAAAAAATGTTTGGCGGATAATTGTCGCCATCCCCGCCAGGGGGGCTTGCAGGCGAACCCCCCAGTGAACGAGCGGTTATTTTTTCAATACGACAACGGCCATGATTAAGGTGTACGCCGCCAGTAGGACGGTGGCGGCTGTCATGTTGCCGCCCTCGGCGAAGACATACATGATCAGCGGCAGGGCCAGGGAGACCAGCAGCAGGATATTGTTGGAGGTCAATTTTTTCCACATGGCTCAGGCTCCAAATCCATAGATCAGCGCAAAGGTCGCCAAACCGGTCAAGACAACCAGATAAGCCCCCCAACGCAGGGTTGTCGATAGCACCTCGCCTTCCTTACCGGCCAGGCCGACCGTGCTACAGCCGACCAGGATCTTGGCCGGGGCCAGCATGCTGCCCAGCGAGCCGCCGGTGGTCTGCGCCGCCAGGATAATGGGAATGTTATAGCCGGCCAATTCCGCCGCGTGGCGCTGGAAAACCCCGAACACCACATTGGAATTGGTCGTCGAACCGGTCATGAAGGCCCCCAGCGCACCGATGGCCACGGAGACCATGGGATAGACGGCGGAAAAAGTCTGTCCGATGCCCTTGGCCAGCATATAAGTCATGCCGCTGTGGTCCATGACGACGGCGAAACAGACCATCGATACCATGCCGAGGCTGGTCGGCGTACCGCTTTTGACGGTACGCGCCATGACCCGCTTAAAAACGCCTTCGCTGTAAAAGCCTTTGTAGTAATAAAGCAGGAAACTAAGCACGGCGGTATAGAACAGATGCGCGCCGGGATGGCCGAAAACGCTGATGACTTTGCCGGTGCCGGCCTTGACTGTCCAACCCTCGGCCGTCTCCAGGGCCGGGAAACCGAGGGTCAGGCGCACCGTATCGAGCAGCTCGTTGACCGGTGTGACGAAACTGGCAATGGTAATGACGGCAATAAAAATGAGATAGGCTGACAACGCCCAGCCCAGGCTCATGCCGTTGCTGGCGCCGTCGCCGATTTTCGCTTCATTCTCTTCCGCATTGCCTTTACCGAACAGGCGAGCCACCGGAATGGAAATCAGCAAGCCGACGATTCCGGCCGTAAAACCGCCGACGGTCCAGGGCCCCATCATGACCAGGAAATACTGGGTGACGGACATCGCCGTGCCGATGATCAGCAAGGGCATAAAGCCGCGCCTGGCCGACTTCCAGCCGCCGTAAACCATCAACACCGCCCAGCCGCAGAGGAAACAGGAAATCCCCAGCAAGATGGCCGACCAATGGGTGAGAGTCGCCCCTTCCAGGCCGGTTACCGCAATCAGGGCTTCGAACGAGGTCGCCATATTGCCGAAGGTCACCGACCAGGAATGGCCGATTGCCGGCGCCGCCACCGCCACCAGCGGAGAAAAGCCCATGCCCAGCAGCAAAGGCGCAACAACCGCAATGGGCACGCCGAAACCGGCAACCCCTTGCAGGAAGGTACTGAAGACCCAGCCGACAATCAGCAATTGCAGTTCCCGATTGGCGGTCAGCTGCTGGATGCTCTGGGCAATGGTCTCGATGGCGCCGGTTTCCGCCGTTACGAAATAAAGCAGCAACGCCGCCCACACGATGTAAAGCACATAAAGCGTCAGCAGCACGCCCTTGGTCTGGGCGTAGATCAGCATTTCCGCGTTCGCCCCATAGGCAAGACCGGCCACCGCCATGGCCATGAACCAGCCCGCCGCCCCTGCCCGGGCGCCGCCCCAGCGGAATTTGATCATCAGGATCAGGACGGTCAGGATCGGCAGGGACGCCAGCCCCCAAAGCCATACATCACTTAGTGTCATCACGCGCCTCTATCGCTTGAATTTACGTTTTTAATACAAGACGTATCCGGCTCATAGGATGAAAAGAGCCCCGGAAACTTTGCGGATCATGCTGTCCATAGGGATGGGAAACCGTCGGCGGGCTCGTTTGTCGAGAGGTGAAATTTGAAAAGTACGAATCGTCGGCACCATTATACAAAAAGATACAGTGAATACCAGGATCGTCCATTCTACCAATAGCATCGCCGACGCCATGACATTTGCGCCAACCCGTCAGGCGGAAGCGGTCTGGGACCGGTACCAATCCAGGATCTGTTCGCCGGTCCACACCTTCACATCCGGCTTGTCGAGGATGTAGGCATAGAGCTCTTCCAGGTACTTGATGCGGTGCGGCACGCCGGTGATATAGGGATGCAGGCTGATGGCCATAATCCGGGTGATGTTCTCGCTTTCCTGATATAGCCGGTCAAAGGTATCAATGCCGCGTTTCAGGAAGACGTCCGAGGTATGGTGTTGCAGGGCCATCATGGTGATGTCGTTGGTTTCCACCGGGTAGGGTACGGAAACGATCGGACCGGTGCTGGTTTGAATCTCACAGGGCTGATCATCGAGCACCCAGTCGGCAACGTATTCGATGCCTTCTTCGGCCAGCACATCGATGGTTTCGAGGGTTTCCGTCAGGCCCGGGCTTTCCCAGCCGCGGGGCGGCTTGCCGGTGAAATCCCGGATTGCCTCGACGGTTTTGCGGACAGCCTCACGCTGGTCGTCGAGCTTGTGCATGGGCCCTTGCAGATACCCATGACCCATGAATTCCCAGCCGGCTTCGAGGGCGGCTTCGGCGACCCTGGGGTAGGTTTTACAGACGATCCCGTTGATGGCCAGGGTCGGCGTGATCCCGAAGGACTTCAGACACTCGTAAAAACGCCAGAACCCGACCCGCATGCCGTATTCGTGCCAGGCCCAGTTGGGCAGGTCCGGCAGCAGCGGTTGACCCATGGGCGGCGACAGAACCTGGCGCGGCATGGCATTTTCGATGCTCCATTCCTCAACGTTGACGATGGTCCAGACGGCCATACGGGCGCCGTCGGGAAGTGTGAGCGGCGGCCGGTCGACGATGGCGGAATATGGAACTCGGTCTTTCGGGATTGTCATGGGTTATCCTCCTGCGGCATTGAGTGCGCCGTTTTTTTATTCAGACATCTTTACACGTTCGGAACGGTGGAATGATCCCCCAAATTTGCATAGAGCGGACCCGGAAAGAAGCTTCCCGGATCACCTGGCGTTTGTAAAGGAAAGGTTGTTTGTCAGCCCAAAGATTGCATGACGAAGAACAACAAGGCGATCAGGCCCAAGCCGATACCGCCGACGCTGAGCACGAGAATAATGATGTAACGGACGAAGCCGTCGTCCTTCTCCTTGCGTTTTGTAACGGTGGCGGCGGCGGAAGCCTTCGTTGCTTTTTCAGCCGCCTTGGCTTTTTTCCTGGGTTCTTCCGTGCCCTTGGTCCGTTGGAAAATAATTTTCGAAAATGTCTCTCCGGAATCCTCGTCGAAGTTTTCCTCAATCACCTGGACGCCGGACAGATGACGGCTTTCAAGCAGGACGCGGGCCTCATACATGGCCTGCTGCCTGTCATCGTAAACGGAATCGATGTTCCAGTTCCCTGACTTAAAGGCGTATACCTCATAAGACCTGCTCATAACCTCTCTCCCGCTCCTCTCTCGGGACCTTTTCTATCCGAGCACTTCAACACACAGTCACCCATTATACTTGAGCTTTAATCTTCTTTCTTTTTGCAATTCGCGGCGCCGATCAGGGCATTAATGAAGCCGTCTCCCTCGCTTAACGGGAGGATGACGCTGCGATACAGAATTACATCGCCATTGGCATCGGTAAATTCACCGCCCAGGGTAATCGGAACCGTTTTCGCCTGTACTTTGTCGCGATACCGAATGGCCTGCGACAACAGCGTTTTTTCGGTAACCGCCGATACCGGCTGTCCGGCCAAACTGGACCCAGCTTCGCCGGCGATAATCCGGCCGATCCGTTCAAAAACCGGATCGCTGCCGTCCTGCTTCATTTTGAGAACATAAAGATTGGGGACGATATCGCCCAAATCCAGTTCCAGAATGGACTTAAGGGACGGAATGGAGCCTTCATCCTGAACACTTCGCCAATGGGTCAATAGGCGCTGGACCATTCTGCGTTCTATACCGGTTTTTTGTTCTGGCATTCGTTTTTAATCCCGCTTCCGTAAACCGTCCTTTTTATACGGCCGTTGTGCATACCCCGATTATTTCAGCTTCAATCCGGTCTGATCCTAAATTTACCATAAGTTATAGATATAGCTGAATATTATACAAATGATTAATAAGAAATCATTTCTTATCAGCACCTTCCGATCATTAAAAGGCTTCAAAGGATGGTTAACACATAAAACGGGCGGCGCTTGCGCGCCGCCCGTTCCATAAATTCCCCCGGGAAAGGGGTTGTAACCTGTGTTGCCGGTCAGATCACCTTGCGCAATTCCACCAGGAAGGTGTCCATTTCCGTGCCCAGGTTCTCTCCTTGTTTTGAGAGTTCCCCAGCGGCTTCCAGAACCTGTCCGGCAGCCTGACCGGTTTCACCGGCGGCCTGGGTAACCTCGGTAATATTGGTCGTCACCTCAGTGGTGCCCGAGGAGGCCTGCTCCACATTACGGGCAATTTCCTGGGTCGCCGCCCCCTGCTCCTCAACGGCGGAAGCAATGGTGGTGGCAATCTGGTCGATATTGCCGATGGTTTTACCGATGTTTTCGATGGCCACAACGGCTTCCTGGGTGGCCGTCTGAATGCCGCCGATCTGACCGCCGATCTCTTCCGTCGCCTTGGCCGTCTGATTGGCCAGGTTCTTAACCTCGGAGGCAACGACGGCGAAACCTTTACCGGCTTCCCCGGCGCGCGCCGCTTCGATGGTCGCATTGAGGGCCAGCAGATTGGTTTGCTCGGCAATGTCGGAGATCAGGTTGACCACGTCACCGATCTTCTGGGAAGCATCGGCCAGGCCTTGAACCTTTTCGTTGGTTTGTTCCGCGTCGCGGACGGCTTCGGAGGCAATCTGTGAGGATTGCGCCACCTGACGGCTGATTTCAGCGATCGAGCTGGACAGCTCTTCAGCTGCCGAAGCGACGGTCTGCACGTTGGTCGAGGCTTCTTCGGCGGCGGCGGCCACCGTTGTCGCCTGTTCGGATGTGCTCGAGGCCGTTGATTCCATGGCTTGCGCCGTCGACTGCAATTCCGTCGCCGCGGAGGCCACCGTATCGACAACGGTCTTCATGTTGGCTTCGAAAGTATCCGCCACCTGGGTGAAGTTGACGACCTTGTCCTGCATGACCTGGGTGGCATCGTTGACCTTGCGGCTGGCCAACAGGAAGTCCCCCAGCATGCCTTTTTCGGCGATGCGGCGGAAATACTGGTTGTCGGCCACGTATTCCAGACAAGCCGCCGATTCACGAACATAGGCGTCGCAGCGGTCGATCATATCGTTGATGCCGTGCAGCAAGGCACCGGCATCGCCCGTTTCACGGATATCGGTCACCCGGGATTCGAAATTACCATTTTCGATATCCTTGCAGACCGTTATGGCCCGTTGGACCCAACTGCTGCCGCCGCCACCGGCGGGCATGAAGGCGGAGGCCGCGGCAACAATGATAATCGCCACCATGAAACCGACCGTCAGCATATTGACGGCACCGGATGTCGCATGCAGAACCAGGAAAATAACAGCCAGGAGCCCTGCGACGATTGCCAGAATGGCGTTCTTAGAGAGAGAAAACGAATTCATCGTAGGCTATCCCTTTTTCCTGAAGCAGATTGACGATCATGTTAAAGGAGGCGTCCATGCCTTCTTTTTTATTCGGGTATTTCTGTTCTTCTTCCAGCAACGTCCGATAGAGCGGAATAACGGAGTTATCCAGGATCTGGCGGTCGGGCGTCCGACGGTTGGAGTGATACCCAACGATGTTGCCGGAGGCATCCCGGCTCGGCGTCACGTGCGCCAGAACCCAATAATGATCCCCGTTTTTCGAGCGGTTCACCACGTAGGCGAAAATTTCCTTGCCACCCTGGATGGTGTCCCAGAGCAGCTTGAAGACGGCCCGCGGCATTGTTGGATTACGGATGACACTATGAGGCGCCCCCAGCGTCTCCTGTTCCGTCATGTCCGCCAAGCGCAGAAAAACCCGGTTGGCATAGGTGATCCGGCCCTTCAGGTCGGTCTTACTGACGATGATTTCGTCATCGTCAAAAAATCTTTCAACACCGGTCAAGGCAACATTATTATCGGCCATTAACCTTCCCCTTTCTAACGTTTCGATATCGCAATAATTAGAGTCGTGCCGTCAAAAAAGCGCCTTCAGGCAAATGGGGCGAGAAGACACAAGCAAAGAATTCAACTTGAATGACAAACGCCCTCCCCCTCAGTGCACGTTTCCGTTTATCACGGGTATGGAATTATTACAGACCTACATATAATTAGCCGAATTCCCGGTTCAACGTTTTTTGATTAGAATCCCAAAATTATTCGAAAAAATAAGGATAACGGCTATTTTTTAGAATGATTTTTTTTCGAAATATAAAAATATTATTTATATTTATCAAAAACTTACCTGTTTCCATGTTCCAAAATGCCCTTTGCGGGCCAGCCGAAGGGTCCGGGCACCCAAAAAAAGCCAAAAAGGGGTTATTATACCTTGAGACCGGCTGCAAACAGGCTTTTTCGAAGCCGGTTTACGTCCTGAGAACGCCGCCCGTCGCTTTTTCCACACCGGCCACAATTTGCTGACCAACGGCCTCGATATCGGCATCGGTCAGGGTCTTCTCGGTCGGTTGCAGGGTAACGTTAATAGCCAACGATTTCTTGCCCTCGCCCAGATTGCCGCCTTCAAAGAAATCAAAGACACGAATGTCGGCGACCAGGGTGGAGCCGGCCCTGCGGGCGGCACTGAGAACAGCTTCCGCCGAGACGGCCGTATCGACGACAAAGGCAAAGTCGCGTTCTACCGGATGCAGGGTGGAAAGCTCCAGATAAGCTTTTGCGGCGCTTTTTTTGGCTTTCGGTTTGGGCAGGGCGTCCAGGTAAATTTCAAAACCGGCCATCGGTCCCTTAACGCCCATGGCCCGCAGGACGCCCGGATGGATTTCCCCGAAAGCCGCCATCACCGATTGCGGGCCGAGGCCGACCACCGCCGAGCGGCCCGGGTGGTACCAGCCGGGAGCTTCGGTGCGAACCTGCAGTTTATCCACCGGCACGCCCAACTGGCCCAAAACCGCCAGCACGTCGGCCTTGGCGTCAAAAGCGTCCACTGGAC
>JADHTD010000046.1 GCA_016776525.1 Rhodospirillales bacterium | reverse complement strand
CGACCAGGGAGACCAGTTCGCCTTCGCGCACGTCGAAGGTGGCATCCGAGATGGCGATGAATTCCTGGCCCCGCGAACGGAATACCTTCTTCACCCCGTCCAGGTGGATGAAGGGGGTCTCGGACCCAAGGGTCTCGGCAGCTTGAGTCCCATCAACTGAGTTGATCATACGCCGGTCTCCACCCGGGCGTCGCTGACCACGAAGAGGCGTTCCAGCAACAAGACCATGCCGTAGAGCGAGACGCCGATCAGGGTGATCAGAAACACCGCCATGAACATGGCCGCCGTGTCCAGCGTCACCTGTACCTGCAGCATGAGGTAACCGAGGCCTTCCTCGGAAGCGATGAACTCGCCGACGATGGCGCCGGCGACGGCCAGCACGACGGCCACCTTCATGCCGGAGAAGATATAGGGCAACGAGCCGGGCAACTGGATCTTGGTGAAGACCTGCCAGCGCGAGGCGTTGAGCGCCTTGACCAGGTCGATCAGTTCGGGGTCGACCTCGCGCATGCCGCGGGCCGTGGTCAGCAGGATCGGCAGGAAGCAGATGGTGAAGGCGATGATGATGTTGGGGCCGATGCCGTAGGAGAACCAGACGATGAAGATCGGGCCCAGGGCCACCTTCGGCACCATGTTGAGGCTGATGACCAGCGGCATGAAGGTCTTTTCGATGCCCCGGAACCAGGAAAAAAACAAGGCCAGGCCGACGCCGACGACCACCGCCAGCAGGTAGCCGCCGAAGATCTCGCCGCTGGTGACCAGCGTGTTGTGCCACCAATTGTATTCCTGGAAGATGGACGCGATGGTGTCGGCCGGTGTCGGCATGATGTATTCGGGCACCTCGCCAACCACCACAAAGACATGCCAGACGACCACCAGGGCCAGGTGGATGAGGATGATCAGGGCGTAGTGCCGGACGTAATCGGAGAGCTGTTTTTCCATGGTTTTTATATCTTACGGGAGTGAGACGACTTTTTCAGGGTCGAATTCCAAACCGGGTTAACGAAACGGGTTCCCCTTGGTGCGACTAGGGACGTTTCCAAAAACGGCCCCCGCTGTCAAGGTATCGTCTGAAATGGCTGGAATTGGGGCTTGCCAAAGGGGGGCGTCTGTCGTGAAATAACCGTTCAGATACAAAAAGAATCCTCGGGAGGATATATAAATGCGCACCTATGGACGTTTTCTGGCGGTATTTGCGGCGCTGATCGGCTTTACGGTTGCCGGTTCGGCCCAGGCTGCCACCAAGATTAATTTCATTCTCAACTGGATTGCCGGCGGCGACCACGCCCCTTATTACTACGCCCAGAAGATGGGCTGGTACAAAGACGCCGGTATCGACCTCAACATCGAACAGGGCAAGGGCTCGTCCCTGTCGGCGCAACGCACCGGCATCGGCAAAAACGAAATCGGCCTGGCCGACCTGCCGCCGGTCTTCGTTTCCATCGCCAAGGGGGCCGAGACGGTAGCCGTCTACAACGTCTACGCCAACTCGCCCTACGGCTTCTACTGGCTGAAGAGTTCCGGCATCAAGACGCCGAAAGACTTCGCCGGCAAGAAGATCGGCAACCCGCCGTGGGACGCGGCCCGCCAGATGTGGCCGGCTTTCGCCGCCAATGTGGGCATCGGCAAGGACTCGGTGAAATGGGTCAACATCAAACCCAACGCCAAGCTGTCGGCCCTGAAGAGCGGCGCCATCGACGTCACCACCTCGTTCTACAACATCCACCATATCTTCAAGCGGCTGTTGGGCGACGACATGGGCTTCTCGCCGGGTAAGGAATACGGCGTTAATCCCTACGGCAACTCGATCATCGTCAACGGCAAGTTCCTGAAGGCCAACAAGGGCGCCGTGGCGTCCTTCGTCAAGGTCACCCAGAAGGCGTTCCATGCCTGTGCCGGCAATTCCGGCCCCTGCATCGCCGCCCTGGTGGAAGCCAACAAGGGTCTCAAGGTGGACAACGAAACCACCAACTGGAACCTGGTCAAGGAACTGATGACCGACAAGACCTCGACCACCGTCGGCCTCGGCTACATGGACGAAGCCCGCATGGCCAAGTCCTATAAGATATTCGAGCCGTACCTGTCGAAAGGCTTCGATATGAAAAAACACTTCACCAACGAATTCATCAACACGGCGGTGAAGATGCCGAAATAGGGTCTTAGACCCAGGCCACAGGCCTGAGAGTCTCTGACCCAAGGGTCTCGGGCCCAAGGGTCTCGGGCTCATTCGGTAAAAATTGTGGAACCGGCCGTCTCTTGTAAACAGGGGGGCGGCCGGTTTCCCTTTCGGGAATTGCTTTTCGGGGTTGGGCCTATATATAAGGATCACCGGCGGCGATTCAGCCGTCAGCGCGAAACCCGGGCAGGCGGTTCGTCTGCGACTACTTTTTTTTAACGATGTTCATTGGAGGAAAGAATGGCCGAAGCCCTTGTCCTGAAGATCGATGAAATCCCCGTTTTCGCCCGCGGCGACGGCGTCGAAACGACCCTGCTGGTCGGCAAGGAACGCTGTGAGACGGCCAAGTTCACCACCGGCCTGACCAGTTTCCCGCCGGGCAAGAAGGTGCCGTTTCATTCCCACAACTGTGACGAACAGGTGACCATCCTGGAAGGGACGGCCAACCTGGAAATCGACGGCAAGAGCATCCCCGTCAAGGAGCGCGACACCACCTTCATCCCGGAAGGCAAATCCCACCGCTTCGTCAATACCAGCGACGGGCGGCTGACCATCCTCTGGGTTTACGACACCGACCATGTGACCCGTACTTTCAGCGACACTGGCGAGACCGTCGAGCACCTGTCCCAAGGCGACAAGGTCGATAAGTGATGGCGACGGCATAGCCGGAGTCCGGCAGGAGCCGGCTTTTTTTAAATTCCGGCTGGCATTGAAACCGTGTTCATATCATGAACACGGTTTTTTCATGGAAATAGATGATGTCTTTCCAGAGGAGTGATGTCTTTCCAGAGGAGTGATGTCTTTCCAGAGGATAGAGATGTCTTTCCAGAGGATAGAGATGTCTTTCCAGAGGATAGAGATGTTTTTCAAGAGGATAGAGATGTTTTTCCAGAGGATAGAGGTGTCTTTCCAGGGGATAGAGGTGTCTTTCCAGGGGATGGATATGGAGATGTCTTTCCAGAGGGTAGAAATGGAGATGTCTTTCCAAAGGCTGGGGGAGGGGTTCTAAAAGTGTACAAATGCGTTGCGCCGTCTCTATTCCTGCCTGGAATTTGCCTTAAATAAAATTATCGGCGTGCAGGTCGGTAATGGTGGTGCTGTCGACGGTGGCGATGTCGGTCCAGGTGTCGGCGGCTTCCATGATCCCGTCACCGTCGTCGGCCCAGTGCCAGAGGCTGACGTTGCTGTCTACCGAGGTATCGTTGACCAGGAATGCAATTTGATCGGAGGCTTCGAAGGAACCTTCAAAGGTGGTGCCGGAAATGGCGGTGAGGAAATCCGCGACCTGGGTGGCGAAGGTTGTCGAAGAGCTGAAATCCTGGAACGAGGCATAGGTGAGGACCACCGTATTGGTGCCCGCCGAGACGGCGGCGTCTGAAGAGATAATTTCCAGGCTGGTCGTTGCATTGCTGCCGCCGGCGCCATTAAGCCCCAAGCCGTCCACATCCAGGATATCGCCGCTGGCCCCGGCGTTGAAGCTGAAGACATTGTCCTTGCCGTTACTGCTGTAGGAATCGAAGACCACCGTCTGGGTTCCGGTGCCATTGAGGCTGAGGCTGTCGCCGCCCTGGCCACCCTGGACGGTGATGGGGCTGGAGCCGCCGATGGTGATAGAATCGTTGCCGGTGCCGCCGGTGACGTTGGAGATGTTGTTCAAGGTCACCGAGGTCAGGTTGGCGACAGTGTTTCCGTCGGCCAGTTTCAGGGTGCCGCCGGCGGTGGCGCTGGTAAAGGCATTGAATGATGACAAATTGGTGGTGTCGACGGTAATGGTCGCCGCCGCGGCGTTGGTCGATTGTGCGCTGGAAACATTGCTGGTGGTGATGCCGGTCAGGTCGAGGTTCTGCTCGCCGGTTGAAATGGCGCCGCCGGCGCCGCCGCTGTTGATAGTGGTGATCGGCGACAGCAGGGCGGCATCGACGATGAACGCCGCCGGGTTGGACGTGTCGGCGGTCTCAAGGGTGGTGATGTTGGTCAGGGCAAGGCCGGTGGCGTCCAAGGCGTTCGACGAACTCCTCAAAGTCGATCCGGCGGCCCCGGCGTCGATGGTGTCGATAGAGCCGTTGCTGCCGGTCAGCATGTCGTTGCGCACGACAAAGGTATTGGCGCTGCCATTGGTGCTTTCCAGGGCTTCTATGCTGGTTATCCCGATGCTGTTCGAACTGATATCCAGGGTGGCCTCGGTGGTGAGGATTTTATCCGTTCCCGTGTTTCCGGTGAAAGAGTCGCCGCTGGTCATGTCGCTGGCCACCACATTGAAGGTGTCGTCACCATCGCCACCGAAAAGATCGTCCTGCCCGCCGCCGCCGTTGATGGTATCGTTGTGGTTGCCGCCGTAAATCTCGTCACCGGCGGCGCCCCCGGTCAGGGCGTCGCCCCCGTCGCCGCCATAAATCTCATCGCCATTGGTGCTGCCGCCGCCGTCAATGATGTCGGCGCCATCGCCGCCGAACAGGATGTCGCCGCCTTCCGAACCGGTAATGGTGTCGTTTCCGGCTTTGCCGAAGACGATTGAGCCCAACACATTGCCGGTCGAAATTGTATGGCTGAGGTTCCAGTTCGAAAGGTTCTGGCCGTTCGATAAGTTGATGGTTTCGGCGGTGTTCTTACCGGCGACGATATAGCCGTAACCGGTATCGCCCGGACTAAAGGCCAGCCTGACGGCGGATTCCACGCCGTCGTCGGCGTAAATCTGTTCGATGGAAACGAAAGTAACGTCGCCGCTAATGTCATTGGCGAAGTTGGCATACTGACCGGTTGGGTTGGGTGTGGCATCGGCATGATAGAGAAAAGCAATGTTGTCCAGGTTCTCGAAGGTGATCTCGTCGGTGCCGCCACCGCCGTTGACCGTATCGGTGCCGCCCAGCGTCGACCCCTGGACCATGGTGAACTGGGTATTGTCCGGACCGCCGAGCAGGGAATTATCGCCGCTCGAGGCGCTGAGAATTTCGTTGAAGTCGTCATCCGGCGGCGGGTTATTGGTGTCGTCATTATCGTCGCCGGGGACGACGATAACGGGGGGGGCACCGGTGGCGGCGGTGGAACAAACGCCGGCGGTTCGTTGCCAGGAGGCTCATTTCCAGGCGGCTCGTCACCCGGCGGTTCATCTCCCGGGGGTTCGTCACCCGGCGGCGGGCCTTCAGGGGGCGGTTCCTCACCGGCATCGGCCTGCTCCTCACCGCCTTCACCTTCACCAGGCTCCCCTTCGCCCTTACCTTCTCCGGGTTCTCCCTCACCTTCGCCTTCCCCTTCACCGGGCTCGCCTTCCCCTTCACCGGGCTCGCCTTCCCCTTCACCGGGCTCGCCCTCACCTTCACCGGGCTCGCCTTCGTCATTTCCTTCCTGGTTGTCATCTTGATTGTTTTGGGCGGCCGGCGGCGGCGGCATGACTTGCAGGGTGGCGCCGTAGGTCTGCTGGATCTGGGCCGGACTGAGGATCACCGGCGGCGGCGGCGGCGTGAAGGCGCTGGTTAGTTGTGTGGTGGCGCCGGCCTGGTTCAAAACCTGCACGCCGGCGGCGTTGCTGACCGTTAGCTCGCCGACCGTGCCGTTGGCATCGGGCAGCAGGGAAATGGTGTTCTGTTCGCCCTCGGCGGCAGCCGTTCCGGCCACCGTCGTGCCGCGGATGCCGATGTTGGCGACCGGCGTCTTGATGACCATGGCTTCCGGGCTGGACTTGGCGATCTGGCCGCTGACGAAAGTAAAGACACCCTGCACCACCGAGGTCTCAAAAGTGCCGGTGTTGGTGCCGGGATCGTAGACCATCTCGTCAAGAACGATGCGCCCGCCGTCGCCCAGGGCAAAGGTGGTGTCATCGGCAAAAATAACGCCGATGGCGCTGTTGGGCCCGGTTTCCAGGACATCCCCCTGGAACACGGACGACCCTTTCTGAAGGGTTACCGTGGTGCCGTCGGAGCGCGTGGCGGTGACCGTGCCGCTGGCCGTTTCCACCTGGCCGATGGCTTCAGCGGGGGTGGCCGGGGCCGCCTGGGCGTATTGGCCGGGGGCCGCCGGGCCGGCCAGCTTGGACGCCAGCTCGAAGGAAACGACCGATCCGCCCGGGGTCAATAGGTCGCCGGGTTGGGCTATGGTAAAATAGCTTTTAATAAGGAATTGCTGGCCGTCGGCCCCCTGCAACAAAAGGTCCGGTCCCTGGCGGACGAAATCGGCCTTCAACAGCCAAGCGCCGCCCGGAATCGTCAAATGTGCGCCGGGTTGGGCGCTGAGAACCTTTGCTGATATTTCACCGGCGGAGTGCGCCGCAATCCCTACGGACATTTCTTGTCCCAACCATCTCCAGCCTCAAGCAGCATAAAGACGATTTCTCTTTTATTTTGGGGCCACTTTAGGCCCGTTATCTTAATAGCGGGTGAACAGTACCTGTATATGTAAGGGACGGACGCCGGATTCGCCAGTTTTTTGAGGCAGACCCTACCCTTAAGTATAACCGAGCGCGTTGCACCGGCCTTTATTTTCCGGCATAAGGTTGGACATGCAGGATCGCCAAAATAGCCGCCCGGTCGGCCGTTCCGTTTTTCGCGGGCTCTGCAAACGCTGTCCCCAGTGCGGTCAGGGCCGCATCTTCAGGCGTTACCTGAAGCCGGTTCATGCGTGCAGCCAGTGCGGTGAGGCATACGGCCATATCCGCACCGACGATTTCGCCCCCTGGCTGACCATCCTCTTCCTCGGCCATATCCTGGCCCCGGTCATCATTCAGGTCGAACGCTGGTATTCGCCGCCGGTCTGGGGGCAGCTGATGATCGTCGTGCCGCTAACCTTTGCCCTGGTGCTGGCCCTGCTGCCCACCGCCAAGGGAACCTGCCTGGGATTTATGTGGGCTTTAGGATTTAGAGCAGTATCCAGCCAAATAAAAACAATTCCGATGGCGGTCCGGCGAGGCAATCCGATAGGCAGGCCGCGCGGGGCGATGTGGGCGCATCGGTCAAGCGGCATAACGACGCGGTTGCCCGCCGGAAGCCATCCCTTCGGGACAGGCGGTTTTGCCCGACTGACAGCGTCAAGATCCTTGTCCGTGGTGCCGCCACGCACGGTGGATCTTTCCTTGCATTCAAACAAAACCGCACTGTCGGAATGGTTCTATTTGGCCGGATACTGCTCTTCGGGCAGTGATCGCCAGGATGAAGGCCCATCCGGCACCTGAATGAACGAATGAAGGGGGAGGCTTCGTGAACGGCATCTTTTTCGGCATCGTCCTCATCGCCTTCCTGGTCGCCGGATACCGGCAGATTACCTGGGTCGCGGCTGATGCCGTTGCCAAATCGCCCATGGACCTGCTGGCTCTGACCATGGTCGACACGGCGGAGGCCGCCGTCACCCTGTCCATCGGCCTGGTCGGCGTCATGGCGCTGTTCTTAGGCTTGATGAAGGTGGCCGAGGCCGGCGGGCTGCTGGTCATTATCGCCCGCCTGGTGCGCCCCTTGATGCAGCGCCTGTTCCCCGATGTGCCGCCGGAACACCCGGCCATGGGCGCCATGATCCTCAATATGTCGGCCAATGTTCTGGGGCTCGGCAACGCGGCAACGCCGTTCGGCATCCGCGCCATGCAGGAACTGGATAAACTCAATGAAAATAAGGGCACGGCAACCAACGCCATGGCCCTGTTCCTGGCCATCAACACGTCCAGCGTTACCTTGCTGCCGACCGGCATCATCGCGCTCAGGGCGGCGGCGGGATCGCAGGACCCGGCGGGCATCGTGCCGACGACGCTGTTCGCCACCATCTGTTCGACGACGGTGGCCATTATTTCCTGCAAGCTCTATCAAAGATTCTGGCCGGTAACGTCTGTTTCCGGGGACTCGATCCCCTCCGCCGGTGAAGGTGTGGCCGAACTGCTCGGCGACGACGGTATCGAGGGGGCGGCCCCGAGTACGGAAATTCCCGATGGCATCGACACCGATGGGGCCGAGGTTGCCTATCCGGCCTGGATTTCCTGGACCGTGCTGCTGTCGATCCTCGCCCTCATTCCGCTGACCATTTTCCATGGCCGCACCATCGCGCCGTGGATCATGCCGGGCATCATGGTCGGGCTGTTGGGTTTCGGGGTGGCGAAAAAGGTGCGGGTCTACGAGGTCTTCGTCGAGGGCGCCAAAGAAGGCTTCCTGGTGGCGCTGCGCATTATTCCGTATCTGGTGGCCATCCTGGTGGCGGTCGGCATGTTCCGCACCAGCGGCGCCATGGAAATACTGATCGCCCCCTTATCCGTTATCACCGGACCGCTGGGCCTGCCGGGCGAGGCTTTGCCGATGGCCCTGCTGCGGCCGTTATCGGGATCGGGGGCCTACGGCATTGTGGCGTCCCTCATCAATGACCCGGCCATCGGCCCGGACAGCTACACCGGTTATCTGGTCAGCACCTTGCAGGGCTCCACCGAGACGACGTTTTATGTGTTGGCCGTCTATTTCGGGGCCGTGCAGGTGCGGCGCATCCGACATGCCCTGGTGGCGGGCCTGACGGCCGATGTGGCGGGCATCGCCGGGGCGGTGGTCATCTGTCTATTGCTTTTTGGCTGAGGGCTCCTGCTTTTTGGCTGAGGGCTCCTGCTGTTTGGCTGAGGGCTACATTCTGCTGACACCCGGCGGCGATTTCTTCATAATACCTTCAGGAAATTAGGGGTATGATCTGGTCCCGGCACGGTAGGACTCAGCCCCTTTATGAGTAATAACGTATGCAGTATAGTGCCGCACACTGAGTGCCCCCTATGGTTGCCGGGTAAGGGTTGAGCAGCCGACCGGCGGCATAAATTAGAGACTACGGAGGCCCGTTTCGGTTATGTCGAAAACACCTTCTTCGGAAAGCAACGCCACCAGTGGCAGTGATGGTGATTTCCTGCTGGCCGGTTATTCCGGACCGGCGCTGCTGGTCCAGGCCGACGGCACGGTGCTGGCCACCAACCAAAAGGGGGTCACCCTGGAGACCCTGCTTAAATTCAATGGGGCACCGGAAATCCCCAGAATGATCGCCCATGCGGCGAAAGAACAGACGATCGCCGCCGGTACCGTGTCCATGCGGGGCACCCGGGGCAAGGTGGTGCTGGAAGTTTCGGTTATCCCCCTGGTCGACCAGGACCGTCTGGTGGTCCTGGTCAGGGACATGACCATGGAACGAAATCTGCGGTCGGCCCTGGCCTCGTCCCGGCAACGATACAAGGATATGGTTGAGGTCTCCGGCGATTTTTACTGGGAGGTGGACCGCGACGGCGTCTTCCAGTTCATCTCGCCGAAGGATGCCCTCGGCTATCAAGCCGATGAACTGATCGACCGCAACGCCGCCGAAGTCGTGGTTGATGCGGCGGGCTACGAAACGCTTCCGTTCCACAGCGAGCAGCCGCTGGAAAACACCTACCTGCGTTTGCGCCTGGCCGACGGTTCCGAGGTTGATGTCAAGCTGTCCTGCCGCCCGATCCTCACCCCCCGGCGGGAAGTAAAAGGTGTGCGGGGCGTTTGCCGGATAAATGATCAAGAAAGCCGGAGTTCGTAGAAACATGCTTAAGGCAAAAACCCCGACCCGGAAAAAAGCGACCCTCAAGGTGATGTCCTATGAGGAATCGAAAAAATGGGCCCAGGACAGCGATGTAAACGTACGCCGTAATCTGGCCGCCCGGCCGGACGTCAAACCTGAAATTCTCTATTTCCTGGCCGAAGACTCCGCCCCGGAAGTCCGCCAGGCCATTGCCGCCAATAAATCGACGCCCCGCCAGGCGGATGTGCTGTTGGCCGCCGACAGCCACATGTCCGTGCGCGTCGGCCTGGCCGAAAAGATTTCCCGTCTGGCCCCGGGCCTGACCGACTTTGAGCAGGACCAGATCCATGCCCTGACCTATGAGGCGTTGGAAAAACTGGCCCGCGATCAGGCCGCCCAGGTGCGCAAAGTGGTTGCCGAGACCCTCAAGGACATGGTCGATGCGCCGCCCGCCGTCATCCAGCAACTGGCCCGGGATGCGGAATTGGCGGTCTCCGGACCGGTGCTGGAATATTCGCCGGTGCTCAACGATGCCGATCTTTTGGATATCATCGCCCACGATCCGATTGCCGGGTCGCTCAACGCCATTGCCAACAGGCAAGGCGTCAGCGCCGCCGTTGTCGATGCCCTCGTCGCCGAAGACGACGCCATGGCCATCGCCCAGTTGCTGGAAAACCCCAGCGCCCAGATTCAAGAGGACACCCTGGACATGATCCTCGACCGGGCGCCGGATCACCAACCCTGGCACGAACCCCTGGTCAACCGGCCGGAATTGCCGGAACACGCGGCCCCCAAGCTGGCCGGATTTGTCGCCGACAACCTCCTGGAAAGCCTTGGCAAAAGGACCGACCTGCCGCCGGGCGCTTTGCAGGCAGTGAAAAACGAAGTGCAGCGCCGCCTCGGTAACGGTGGCCCGGAAGCGGCAAGCCCGGACAACGCTGCGCCTGAGGATTTGCCGGCGGAATCGCAATTAAAAACCGTCCAAATCATGGAAAAAGACGGCACCCTCGGCGAACAGGAAATTACCGAGGCCTTTGAAAAAGGGGATTACGAGCTCCTCAAGGCCGCCCTTTCGGTGAAGGCCCAGCTTCCCCTTGAAGCCATTGAGGCAATCCTTATCTCGCAGAGCAACAAGGCCCTGGTCTCGCTCTCCTGGAAGGCGGGTTTCACCATGAAACAGGCAGTCGAGGTGCAGAAAATCCTGGGCGACCTGCCGCCCCGGAAGGTGCTTAACCCGAAAAAGGGGGGAACCTATCCCCTCGAAGAAGAAGAGATGGACTGGCAGATCAAATTCTTCCTGTAGCTGCGGCGGTGGGTGGAATATGACGCCGAGGAATTGAATGGCGGATACGGACAACAAGAATAACCGGACACCGGCACCGGAAACCGGCGAAGAAGCCGCCGTCATTGTCCTCGACGGCCGCGGGCAGAGCGTGCTTGTCCTGCCGGAAGGCATCGATCCCGCCGATGCCGAGATCTTCCAGGATGGCATGGACTTGGTGCTGCTGATGCCGGACGGCGTCAGGATTATCATTGAGGCCTTTTTCGACAACGACCCGGTGCCCCGCCTGGTGACCGCCGGGGGCGACGACGTGCCGCCGGATGCGCTGGCCGACCTGGATGAGGACGGCCAGTTGGACGGCATCGAAGAGATCAATGAACTGGGCGTTCTCGATGAGGAGGCCTCCCTACAGGCCGAAGCGGACTCCCTGCGGCTGATCGACGACGGATCCGAACTTTCCCAATATGAAACCGACGCCGGTACGGACGGGGACGGGGGCACGACCGAGGCCATCCCGGTTGTCGACGGGGATTATACCGACAGGACCGTGGACGCTCCGGAAGAACTGGAAGGTTTCGAGGTTGATGCCTATGAGCGCGTCATCGACGGCCATCCCAATGAAGACCGGGATGATCCCCTCTATCAGTTCGATACGGATGAGACGGACACCGCCGATGGCGATGAAACGGAGACCGTTGCGGATAGCGGCGGGACGGAAGAAACAACCGAACCCGAGCCGGAACCTGAGCCTGAGCCGGAACCGGAACCTGAGCCGGAACCCGAGCCGGAACCCCTTCACGAAATCACCGGCACAGCGCGCAGCGAACGGTTAACCGGCGAGGAAGGCCGTAACATTATCGACGGGCGCGGCGGCCACGACCGCATCACCGGTTCGGATGGCGACGACACCCTCATCGGCGGCACCGGCAATGACCGGCTAGCCGGTGGCAGAGGGGACGATACCTTTATCGTCGAGGGTGCCGACCAGGGGGCGGACCGGGTAACGGGCGGCGACGGCACGGATCGAATCCTTGGCGGCGATGGCGACGACCGCATCACGCTCAGCAGGTTCAGCGGATCGGAAACGGTGGAAGAGATCGACGGCGGCGCAGGCGAGAACGTCCTTGCCGGCACCAAGTCCAGCAACACCCTGGATTTCAGCGACACCGAACTGAGCAATATCGACCGCATCGAAGGCGGGGCGGGCCACGACCGCATCACCGGTTCGGATGGCGACGACACCCTCATCGGCGGCACCGGCAATGACCGGCTAGCCGGTGGCGGGGGCGATGATGTGGCCGTTTTCAGCGGCAGCTTCGACGAATACGAGATCACCACCAATAAGAACGGTTCGATCACCGTCAAGGATACGGTTTCGGGGCGGGACGGTTCCGACACCCTGACCGACATCCGTATGATCCGCTTTGAAGGCGGCATCGGACAGGACGGCGTCGGTGACGGCGCCTATGATTTTTTCATCGACGGCAGAAACAACGACCCCTTCGCCCTCACTTCTGCCACGTCCGGTCAGGAAGACACGGTTATTTCCGGCACCGTCAGTGGCGTCGATCTGGATGGCGATGCCGTTACCGTTTCCCTGGTCGAAGGGCCGCAACACGGCAGCATCGAAATCAGCCCGGACGGCAGCTACGTCTATACCCCGGACCCGGATTTCAACGGCACCGATCAGTTCTCCTTTGACGTTGACGACGGTGAAGGCGGCATCGTTACAGGCATTGCTTCCATCGACGTTGCCGCCGTTAACGACGGGCCGACGGTCGGTGCGCCCAGCTTCGAGGTGGAGGAAGACGGAACACTGTTTTTTTCAGAGGCCGACCTGCTGGCCGGGGCCGACGATGTGGATGGGGACAGCCTCAGCGTCGTTAATCTCTCCGCCGACGGCGGTACGCTGACCGATAATGGCGACGGCACCTGGAGCTTTGCCCCCGACGCCGACTTCAACGGCGCGGTCAACTTGAGCTATG
>JADHTD010000045.1 GCA_016776525.1 Rhodospirillales bacterium | reverse complement strand
ATATTGTTCCCATCGGCAAAGCCAAAATCGAACGGGAAGGCTCGGACGTCACCATCGTCGCCTTTTCGCTGATGGTCGGCCTTGCTTTGCAGGCCGCCGAGCAACTGGCGGCTGACGGCATTGAAGCGGAGGTTATCAACCTGCGTTCGCTGCGGCCCTTGGATACCGAGACCATCGTGCAGTCGGTCAAAAAGACCAACCGGCTGGTCAGTGTCGAGGAAGGCTGGCCGACCGCCGGTATGGGCGCGGAAATCGCCGCCCTGATGATGGAGCACGCCTTCGATCATCTGGACGCGCCGGTGGTCCGGGTCTGCGGCGAGGACGTACCCATGCCGTACGCCGCCAATCTTGAAAAACTGGCCCTGCCGCAGCCCGAAGGCATAGCGGCGGCGGCCAAATCACTGCTCTAAAGAGGGAAACCGGAACCATGCCGATATCCATATTGATGCCCGCCCTGTCGCCGACCATGACCGAAGGCAAACTGTCCGTCTGGCACAAGAAAGAAGGCGAGACAGTCGAATCCGGAGACGTCCTGGCCGAGATCGAAACCGACAAGGCGACCATGGAAGTGGAAGCCGTCGACGAAGGCACCATGGGCAAGCTGTTGGTTGCCGAAGGCACCGACGGGGTCGCCGTCAATGCACCGATTGCCCTGCTGCTGGAGGAAGGCGAGGACGCTTCCGCCCTGGATAGCGTTAATGTTGCCGCTCCGGCACCGGTGGCGGCTGCTGAACCAGCACCGGCGGCACCAACGCCTGCCGTTGCACCGGCTCCGGCACCAGCCGCCGCTCCGGCGCCCGTTGCCGCTGCCGCACCGTCCGGCGGTAACGGCCGTATCTTCGCCAGCCCGCTGGCCAAGAGAATGGCGGCGGAAGCCGGTATCGACTTAGGCGCGGTGCAGGGCTCCGGTCCGCACGGGCGCATCGTCAAGAAAGACATTGAATCCGCCCAGGCCGGTGGCCTTCCGGCGGTGGCCCCGTCTGCCGCTGCACAGGCTACTGCCCCTGTTGCCGCCGCCGATCCGATAGCCCTGCCGGGGCAGACCTTCAGCGAAGTTCCCAATTCGATGATGCGCAAGGTCGTCGCCCAGCGGCTGACCGAGGCCAAGCAGACCATTCCGCATTTCTACCTGTCGGTGGATTGCCAGGTGGACAAGCTTTTGGACCTGCGCCAGGACCTCAACGACAAATCGCCGGAGGGCGAGGGGGGCTATAAGATTTCGGTCAACGACTTCGTCATCCGCGCCGTCGCCCTGGCTCTGCGCCAGGTGCCGGCGGCCAATGCCACCTGGACCGCCGACGCCATCCGCCTCTACGACAGCATCGATGTCTCGGTGGCGGTGGCCACCGACGGCGGCCTCATTACGCCGATCATCAGGAATGCCGACAACAAGGGCCTGTCCGAGGTCTCGGGCGAGATGAAGGAACTGGCCGTCAAGGCGCGGGACGGCGCTTTGATGCCGGAAGAATACCAGGGCGGCGGCTTTACCATCTCCAACCTGGGTATGTACGGCATCAAGGAGTTCTCGGCGATCATCAATCCGCCGCAGTCCTGCATCCTGGCCGTCGGCGCCGGCGAGCAGCGCCCGGTGGTCAAGGACGGTGCCCTGGCCATTGCCACGGTGATGACCTGTACCCTGTCGACCGATCACCGCTCGGTGGACGGCGCCGTCGGGGCTGAACTGATCGGGGCTTTCAAGAAGCTCATCGAAGACCCCATCACCATGTTGCTGTAAGGAGCCTTCCATGGCCGATACAAGTTTTGATCTGATCGTCGTCGGCGGCGGTCCCGGCGGTTATGTCGCCGCCATCCGCGCCGCCCAGCTGAAGATGAAGGTGGCCCTGGTCGAACGGGAACATCTGGGCGGCATCTGCCTCAACTGGGGCTGCATCCCGACCAAGGCTTTGCTGCGCTCGGCGGAAGTCTATGAAAACATGAAGCATGCGGCTAGTTTTGGCTTAACTACCAAAGAGATAGGATTCGACCTTAAGAAAATAGTTGAACGGTCCCGGGGGGTCGCCAAACAGCTCAATGGCGGCGTCGGGCACCTGCTGAAAAAGAACAAAGTGAGCGTCTTCGACGGCCAGGCAAAACTCGCCGGGAAGGGTAAAATAACCGTCGAAAAAGACGGCAAAAAGGTCGCCGACCTGAGCGCCAAGAATATCATTCTGGCCACCGGGGCCAGGGCCCGCACCCTGCCGGGACTGGAACCGGACGGCAAGCTGGTCTGGACCTATAAGGAAGCCCTGGTCCCTGACAGCATGCCGAAATCCCTGCTGGTGGTCGGCTCCGGAGCCATCGGCATCGAGTTCGCCAGCTTCTTCAATTCCCTGGGCGCCAAGGTCACCGTCGTCGAAGTGCTGGACCGGGTGCTGCCGGTGGAAGACGCGGAAATCTCCGCCTTCGCCCATAAATCCTTTGAGGCTCAGGGCATGACCATCATCACCTCGGCCACCGTCAAGTCCTTGAAAAAAGGAAAGAATTCTGTGACGGCGACGGTCGAGAAGGACGGCAAAAGTACTGAGATCACGGCCGACCGGGTCATTCTCGCCGTCGGTATCGTCGGCAACGTGGAGAACCTCGGCCTCGAAGGCACCAAGGTCAAAGTCGACCGCACCCATGTGGAGACCGATGAGTGGTGCCGGACCGGCGAGCCCGGCGTCTATGCCATCGGCGACCTCACCGGTCCGCCCTGGCTGGCCCACAAAGCCAGCCATGAAGGGGTCATCTGTGTCGAGAAGATCGCCGGCGAGCCGGACGTACACCCGCTGCAAACCGACCGTATCCCGGGCTGCACCTATTGCCGCCCGCAGGTGGCCAGCGTCGGCCTCACCGAAGCGGCGGCCAAGGAAAAGGGCTATGCGGTCAAGGTCGGGCGCTTCCCCTTCATGGGTAACGGCAAGGCCATTGCCTTGGGCGAGGCGGAAGGCTTGGTCAAAACCGTCTTTGACGCCAAGACCGGCGAACTGCTGGGGGCTCATATGATCGGCGCCGAGGTTACCGAGCTGATCCAGGGCTACGGCATTGCCAAGACCCTGGAAACCACCGAGGCCGACCTCATGCACACGGTCTTCCCGCATCCGACCTTGAGCGAAATGATGCATGAATCGGTCCTCGACGCCTACGGCAAGGCCGTCCATTTCTGATGAACCTGACCATCCGCGCCGCCGAGCCGGGCGACAAGGCGGGCTGGCTGCCCCTGTGGCGGGGCTATCTGGAATTCTACGACTCCAGCGTGCCGGACACCGTCACCGACAGCGTTTGGGCGCAGATCAGCGGCGATGATGAGGCCCTGCACGGGCTGGTCGCCGTTGACGGCGACGGCGGTATCGTCGGCATGATAAACTATGTGCTGCACGCCAATACCTGGACGCTGACGCCGATGTGTTACCTGGAAGACCTCTTCGTCAGCCCGCCTCTGCGGGGCCATGGGATCGGCTTGGCGTTGATTGAACATTTGCAATCGGTCGGCAAACGTGAAAACTGGCGGCGCATATACTGGATGACCCATAAAGATAATGCGCAGGCCCGCCTGCTTTACGATAAGGTAGCAACAGAATCGGATTTCCTGCGTTACGACCTGCCCTTGGATTGAATTTATGAGCGATAAAAACACCACCGAAGACGACAAAAGCACCTACGACGAACAAGTCCATGACGCCGTGCGCGCCGCCTATGCCACCATTGCCGTCGAGGGCGGCAATTCCGGCTGCTGTGCGCCGACACAAACCGAGTCATCGGGCGACTCCTGCTGTTCACCGGGACCGGCGGCGCCGGAGGATTTCTCCGCCCGCATGGGCTATTCCGAAGAAGAAATGGCAGCCGTCCCCGACGGCAGCAATCTCGGCCTCGGCTGCGGCAATCCGTCGGCCATCGCCGCCATGCAGCCCGGTGAGGTTGTCATCGACCTCGGCAGCGGCGCCGGGTTTGACGCCTTTCTGGCCGCCCGCCAAGTCGGTGAGACGGGCCACGTCATTGGCGTCGACATGACCCATGAGATGCTGCACAAGGCGCGGGAAAATGCCGTCAAAGTCGGGCTGGAAAACGTCGAATTCCGCTTGGGCGAGATCGAACACCTGCCGGTCGCCGACAACACCGCCGACGTCATCATTTCCAACTGCGTCATCAACCTGTCGCCGGAAAAGGCCCAGGTCCTGAAGGAATCCTTCCGTGTCCTCAAGCCGGGCGGGCGGATTGCCGTTTCCGATGTGGTGGCGACCGCCGCCATGCCGCAAGAGGTTTTGAACGATGAATTCCTGCTCTGTGGCTGCGTTTCGGGGGCCGCCCCGGTCGCCGACCTGACCGCCTGGTTGCAGGAAGCCGGCTTCGAGTCCGTCGAGATTACCGTCAAAGAGGAAAGCCGCGACTTCATCAAGGACTGGGCGCCGGGCAGCGGTGTCGAGAACTATGTGGCCTCGGCCAACATCGAAGCCGTTAAGCCCCAATCTTCATAAGCCATTGACTTGACAGGACTTTTAGAGAAACCATATTGAGACAATGACAAGCACCCAAACCCTCCGCCACCCGGAAAAGGCCAACAAGCCGGTCAATCCGTCGCCGCGCAAACCTTCCTGGATCCGCGTCAAGGCGCCGACCTCGAAGGAATACGGCGAGACCAAGCGCCTCATGCGGGAAAACAACCTGCACACGGTGTGCGAGGAAGCGTCGTGCCCCAACATCGGCGAATGCTGGGCGCGCAAGCATACGACGGTGATGATCTTGGGCGATATCTGCACGCGGGCCTGCGCCTTCTGCAACGTGGCCACCGGCAAGCCGGGGGCGGTCGATCCGCTGGAACCGGACAACCTGGCCATTGCCGCCGGTAAATCGGGCCTCAACCACATCGTCATTACTTCCGTTGACCGCGACGACCTTGCCGACGGCGGAGCCGGTCAATTCGCCCAATGCATCACGCGGCTCCGCGAAACATCTCCCGGTACCACCATCGAAGTGCTGACCCCGGATTTCAAAGGCAAGGCCGGGGCCCTGGAAACGGTTATCAGGGCCCGCCCGGATGTTTTCAACCACAACATGGAAACGGTGCCCCGTCTGTACAAGGCGATCCGCCCGGGGGCCGAATACCTGCATTCCCTGAAGCTGCTGGATTATGCCAAGAACATCGACCCGACCATCTTCACCAAATCCGGCATCATGGTCGGCCTCGGCGAGACCAGGGAGGAAGTCCTGGAACTGATGGACAACCTGCGCTCGGCGGATGTGGATTTCCTGACCATCGGCCAGTACCTGCAACCGACGCCGCGCCATGCCGGCATCGACCGGTTCGTGACCCCTGACGAATTCGAAGACTACAAACGCATCGGCCTGGAGAAGGGGTTCCTGCTGGTGGCCTCGTCGCCGCTGACCCGGTCGTCCTACCATGCCGACAAGGATTTCGAGACCCTGCGCCAGGCCCGTCTGGCGCAACTGGCGGAATAACCCGGATAAATGCCGACCCACGCCGAAAAGCGCGTCTTGCCCCACAGCCCGGAACAGCTTTTCGAACTGGTTGCCGGGGTCGAATACTATCCCGACTTCCTGCCCTGGTGCGTCGGCACCCGTATCAAAAGCCGGGAAGGGGATGTCATCACCGCCGACATGGTGATCGGCTACAAGATGTTCCGCGAAGGATTTACTTCGCGGGTGACGCTCAACCGGCCCCGGCGCATCGACGTACAGTATTTGAACGGACCCTTTAAGTATCTGAATAACCACTGGATATTCGAACCGCACGGGGAAGGACACTGCGAGATTGATTTCTTTGTCGACTTCGAATTCCATTCCAGGGTCATGCAGAAAATGATCGGCGTGGTCTTTAACGAAGCCGTCCGCCGCATGGTCGATTCCTTCGAAAAACGCGCCGTCGCACTCTACGACTGACCCCCAAACGCAACGACTGATCCCCAAAACGGAAACTGATGACCGACACCCAACCCTCCATCCCCGACGTTAAAAGCGAACGACAATCATTCGCCGCCCTGCGGGTTCCCGGGGCGCGGCCGTTCCTGGCTTTTACCGGCTTGGTCATGATGGCCGACAACATCGAACATGTGATCAGCTATTGGGTCATCTACGAGAAATTCCAGTCGCCGGCCTTGAACGGTTTCGCGGTGATTTCCCATTGGGTGCCGTTCCTGTTGTTTTCAGTGATGGCCGGGGCCCTGGCCGACCGCTACGACCCCCGGCGGGTGATCCAGACAGGCATCGGCCTGTTTATCCTGGTATCGCTCAGTTGGGCCGTTTTGATCTTCACCGATACCCTGGAACAATGGCATGCCGGGGTGCTGCTGGTGGTGCACGGCATGTCCGGGGTGCTGTGGGGGCCGGTCTCGCAGGTACTGCTGCATGACATTGTCAAACCGGCGCAGCTTCACAGCGCCGTGCGGCTGCTGGCCATGTCCCGCATGATCGGTCTGTTCCTCGGCCCGGCGGTCGGCGGCGGCCTGATGTTGTTGTTCGGGCCCTCGCTGGGGCTTTTGATCAACACCCTGATCTATCTGCCGTTAATGCTGTGGCTGTGGAAGGCCCCCTTCGGCCCGAAATTCCGTGACGCGCCCTTAGCACCCCGGCGGGCCATCCGCGGTTTAGCCGATATCGTGACGACCTTTCGCGAAATCTCCGGCATTCCGGTGATCATCTCCATGATCCTACTGGTCGGGGTTACCTCAAGTTTTGTCGGCTATGCCTATCAGGCGCAGATGCCGGTCTTTGCCATTGCCCTGGGACGCGCTGAATCCAGCCTCAGTTACTCCCTGTTACTGAGCGCCAGTGCCCTGGGCGCCATCACCGCCGGGGTCATCCTGGAATGGTTCGACCTGATGCAGGCGCGGCGCCGGTCGGCCTTCATCCTGGTCGCTTTGTGGTGCTGCTCCCTGGTCGGATTTGCCGTCACTGCCCACTTTACGGTGGCCCTGGTGCTGTTGTTTGTGATCGGTTTCCTGCAACTGTCCTTTACAACCATGAGCCAGACCCTGGTGCAGATCAATTCACCGCCGGACATCCGGGGCCGGGTGATAGGTCTCTACAGCATGGCGGCCCTGGGCATGATGACCTTCAGCGGTTTTACCATTGGTGTGGCCGGGGATTACATCGGCGTTCATTTGTCGCTGGGCATCAGCGCCTGTCTGGTCCTGGCCATCGTCACCTTGGCCGTGGTGCCCATGGCCTTTCGCAGGGTCCGGCAACCGGCGGAGTAAGTCCTTTTTTTATTTGTCATCTTAATCAACGGATATATAAATAGAGAGGCATTGAATACAGGGGTATGAATTAATGCGTAACCGTTTCTACCGGGCCTTGGTCCTGGCTTTCTTAACAGCGGTTCCCGTTGAAGCGGCGCTGGCCGCCGATTTCAACTGGATGGTTCATGACCGGCCGCCTTTCCGGGTGTGGAACAAGGACGGCACGGTAACCGGCCTGTTTGTCGAGCAAGCCAAAAAGGCCTTCGATGGCGCCGGTATCAGCTACGCCTTTAAGCGCTCCACGGCCAGCCGCACCCAGCAGTTCCTCAAACAAAACAAGCAGCCGGTTTGCAGCACGGGCTGGTTCAAGACGGCGGAACGCGCCGCCTATGCCCTTTATTCGGAGCCTTTCTACCAGGGCAGCGGCACCGGCGCCCTGGTCCGCAAAGACCATAACGAAGCCCTCTGGCATAAAACATTTGCCAGCCTGCTTGCCGATAACACCCTGAAAGTGGGGCTCCGGCGCGGCTGGTCGTACGGCAAGTTTTTTGACGGGTTGCTCAAGCAGCATGCGACGCCCAATGTCCAGCATACGCAGACCAATGCCGGTTCCGCCGCCATGCTGATGGGCGGACGGTTCGACTACCTGCTGGTTTCCGTCGATACCGCTGATTTCCTTATGAAGTCGGTTACGGGCGGCGTCGAGAAACTGACCCTGATGAAAATGCAGGATTCACCGCCGGGCGAATTGCGTTACATCATGTGTTCGAAAAACGTCGGCGACGCCTTTATGAAGCGCCTTAACGCCGCCATCAAAAAGCTGCAACTGGTCAAGCCGAAGTCTTAAGAAGTCGACTGATCCAGGAGCATCCTGAGGGCGGCTTCCACTGCTTGTTCGCGCACCGCGTCGCGGCCGCCGTCGAAGACATGGCGGGCGTGCAGGGTTTCCCGCCCGTCGCAGGCCGCGGCCATGTGCACCAGGCCCACCGGTTTTTCCTCAGTGCCGCCGCCGGGCCCGGCAATGCCGGTGACGGAGACGCTGATCTGGGCCTCGGCGTTGCTAAGCGCACCTTCGGCCATGGCCCGGGCGACCTCTTCGCTAACCGCACCGTGGTTTATGAACAGGTCTTCCGCCACCCCCAGCATGGTCGTTTTGGCTTCGTTGGTGTAGGTGACGAAGCCGCGTTCGACCACGTCCGAGGAACCGGCGATGCTGGTCAAGGCTCCCAAAACAAGGCCGCCGGTGCATGATTCCGCCGCCGTCAGGCGTAACTCCGCCCGGCGGCAGGCCTCCAACACCTGTTCAGCCAGGGTGCGGATGGTATCGGGAAATGTCATGGCATCTTCATCCAGTAAGAAACGCCGAAAAGCAAGAGGCCGGCATAAATGGCGGCCAGAATATCGTCCAGCATGACCCCGAAGCCGCCCTTTACGGTTTTGTCGGCCCAGGAGGCCGGCCAGGGTTTGGTGATATCGGCGATTCGGAAGAAAACGAAGCCAAGGGCATAGAGAAGGGGATCGGGAGTCACGGCAATCAGCACCAGCCACTGACCGGCAACCTCGTCGATGACCACCGGTCCCGGATCGTCTGCTCCGCTCAAGCCGATGTAGACTGTCGAGCACCATATTCCGATGAAAAAGACGCCAACGGTGGCCAAAGCGAGTCCGGGCCAGCCGAATTGCCCATGGATCAGCCAGGCAAAGGGCAGGGCGGCCAGAGAGCCCCAGGTTCCGGGGGCTTTCGGCAGGTACCCGGCTCCGAACCAGGTGGCCAGCAGGACAGCAGGATTACTTAATCCGGGCCGTTTCTGAGGCTGATCGTTCATTAAATATCAATCCGCATGATTTTCAGAGTCTGCCTGCAATTATCATTGCGTTGCAACAAAAGATCGCCAGTTCCTCTATCAATAAACTGGTAAAGAGCTTTAAACACACCCTTTTTGCCTGCCCCGGCAAATATTAAAGTGTTGCCATGAAGGCAGGGAATCATTACGTTCTTGAGCAGTTATGTAACCCTGTACTGGGACTTGGTGGGTAACCCTTTTTACTCATGTCCGGCTGCTGGGTTGGGAATGGTGCCAATCGGCCTTTAATTCTGTGCACGATTAAAGGACCGTGAATAATAAAATGGGGCTTTTGAGGGGGCATATGTCCGGACCTTCTCCAATTATAACTTTCTTCGAGCGGGTTGACCGGTTTTTGGACAGCCTTTTTCCAGAACGCCAGATTCACCTTCGCACGGAAGGGCGCATTTCCTTTGTCCGCCTCACCCGCCGGGGTCAGATATCCATTGTTTTGCTTTTGGCAATGTTTGGCGGCTGGGCCACTTTTTCGACTATCAGCTTTTTCTTCCACGACAAGTTGCTTGCCACCAAGGAACTGAAAATCGCCAACACCCGGCTTGCCTATCAGGGTTTGTTGGGCGAATTGGCCGAATACCAGAAGAAATTCACCATCATTACCCGCGATATGGAAGCCAACCACGGCATGATGCTGAATTTGGTGGAACAGAACGCGGCCTTGCAGAAAAACCTGAAAACCGTCGAAACACAACTCAACAGCACCAAGCATGACCGGACCCTGGTCATCGCCGCCCGCCAGAACCTGAAAGAACAACTCACCGAGCTGGAAGACCGCATGCGGCGTCTGGCTACCAAGAATTTCGTTCTCAAGGACAATCTGGATAACGTCGAAACCGACCTCCAGGTCGCCTTGGCGGAACGCAACAAGGCCTTATTCGAAGGGTCGCGCCTGCACCGCAACCTGAAAGACTTGGAAACCCGCCTCGTGACCATGCAGACTACCGAGGAAGAAGCCGTCAGCCGCCTTACCAGCCGTACGGAACAATACATCGAAACCATGGAACGGATCGTCGACATGACCGGTCTTGACGTCAAAAAACTGGTTTCGTTGGAAACACCGGTATCAAGCGGTCAGGGCGGACCTTTCATCGAGGCCAAGCCGGATTCAAAACCGGCCAGCCGCCTGCGCAGCAATCTGGTCAGTCTCGACAGTAAACTCAGCCATTGGGAATCCCTGCAGGATGTGATGAAACGGATTCCCCTGACGACACCGCTCAACACCTATTACATCACCAGCGGCTATGGCAAACGGCGCGACCCCATCAACAAGAAATGGGCCATGCACTATGGCCTGGACATGGGCAGCAAGTTCAAGTCCCCGGTCTATGTGACATCACCGGGCGTCGTGACCTATGTCGGGTGGAAGGGAAAATACGGACGCTTGATCGAAGTCGACCATGGCGCCGGCATGAAGACCCGCTATGGCCATCTTCATAAAACGCTCGTTAAAAAAGGACAGAAAGTCAATTTCCGTGATAAGATCGGACTTCTTGGCAGCTCGGGACGCAGTACGGGTGCTCATCTGCACTATGAAGTCGTCTTTAAAGGCAAAACCAAGAACCCGGTAAAATTTATCAAGGCTGGTCGATATGTTTTCCAAGACCAAGAGTAGCAAGGACCCTGGGCAGTCGGTTCAGCAGGATCAAACCCCCGTCAAACCGGCTCCTCCGTCTATTCTCAGCACGGACTTAAAGGTTAAAGGCGATCTTATCAGTGCCGGTGAAATCCAGATCGACGGCGCCGTCGACGGCGATATCCGCACCGTTTCACTGCTGGTCGGAGAATCCGCCGTTATCAAAGGCGAAATCATTGCCGACAAAGTCCGCGTCCACGGCACGGTCAACGGCCAGATCAAGGCCCGTACCGTCAGCCTGGCGAAATCGGCCCGTGTAACCGGCGATATCCTGCACGAAGACCTGTCCATCGAAACCGGCGCTTTCCTGGAAGGCCATTGCAAACGCATTGAGAAGCCCCAGGAAATTGACGACGGAAAGGTCAATCTGATGGTTAAAAAGGATCCGGCGGCGGTTCAGCAGAAAACCAACATGCACCCCCCGGCCGGAAAGCCCGACGAAAACAAAAAAGCGGTCAGCACCGCCTAGGCCGGTTCCCGGCATAACCCTTTTGGGCCGGGCACGTTGTGTCCGGCTTTTTTATTGAGAAAAATTCAGGCCGAAAGAGCGTCGCGGAAGACCTGCGGGTCGACATTGCCGCCGGAACAAACGACGGCGACCGTACGTCCCTGGCAGGACAGGGCGCCCGAGGCAACAGCGGCAAGGGCGGCGGCCCCGCCCGGTTCGACGACCAATTTGAAGAAGTTGAAGGCCATCGACATGGCTTCGGTGACGGCGGTGTCACTGACCGCGAAGCCCCCCGCCAGCAGGCAGCGGTTGATGGCAAATGTCAGATCCCCCGGCGTCGGCGCCAGCAGGGAGTCACAAAAGGATTGCGGACCGGGCTCATTGATCTGGATGGCGCCGCTGACCAGGGATCGGCGGGTGTCGTCGAAACCATCCGGTTCGGCAATATGGACGCGGGTATCAGGACTCAGTTCAGCCAGCGCGATGGACATACCGGCCGACAGTCCGCCGCCGCCGCAGGGCACCACAACATCGTCGAGCACGGCGCGGCTTTCTTCCGCCTGCCGGGCCAGTTCCAGGCCGACCGTTCCCTGTCCGGCGATGATGTAAGGGTCGTCGTAGGGACGGACCAGGCTGGCCCCGCTATCGCGGGTGATCTGTTCGGCGATCTCTTCGCGTTTTTCCGTCTCCCGGTCATAGAAAACGATCGTTGCCCCATAAGCGTGGGTGTTGTCGATTTTGATGCGGGGCGAGTCCTCTGGCATGACGATGGTGACCGGTATGCCGAACAACTGGGCCGCCGCCGCCACCCCCTGGGCATGGTTGCCCGACGAATAGGCGACGATGCCTTGCTGGCGCTGCTCCTCGGAAAAGGTGGCAATGCGGTTGTAGGCGCCGCGGAATTTAAACGATCCGGTCCGTTGCAGGGTTTCCGGCTTGACCAGCAGCCGCCCGCCCAACTGTTCGTTGAGCAGTGGCGATTCCAGCAACGGGGTCTTTACCGCCAGACCGTCAAGGCGTCCGGCGGCGGCCAGGATATCGTCAAATTCGGGAAGTTTAAGTTCGGCCAAGGAGTTCATGGATTGCGTCTATGCTTATCTGTTCGTTGAGGCTCGGCACATGGCCGACGCCTGGCACCGTTAGGGGAACCATCTGCGGTAAGGCATCGTTCATCCGGGCAAAAGTGTCAATGCTCAGAATGTCGGATGTCTCGCCCCGAATGGCCAGAACCGGAATGGGGCGAAGCGCCTTGAACAGGGGCCACAGGTCTTCAATCTCTTGCGTCCTGACCAGCGGCTTAACGATATCGACGTCCCAGTCGAAGCGGAGTTTGCCGTTTTCGTCCAGCCGGTAGGTGGCTTCGGCGATGCTGCGCCAGGTGCGTTCGTCCGGGGCGGCGACGCCGGGGAAAATCCGTTTCAGGGTGGCGACGGCACTGTCCCAGTTGGGCAGAGGCGTGTCGTCCATCATATAGGTGATGATCCGCCCCAGGCCGCTGCTGTCGACATCGGGGCCGACATCGTTCAGCACAACGCCGGCCAGGGCCGACGGCATGGTAACGCTCAGGGCGGCGGCCAGGATGCCGCCCAGGGAGGTGCCGATCACCGTTACTTTATGAATGCCGCAGACGGCCAGCAGGTGGCGGATATCCTCGAGATAGGTGCGCGGGTGGTAGTTGCGCCAATCCGGGTCGTAGGCCGACCGGCCGCGTCCTCGGTAATCGGGACAGATGACTCGGCGCTCCGCTGCATGGCGTTTGGCCAGGGCGTGGAAATCTTTGGAATTGCGGGTCAGTCCGCCAAGGCAAAGCAGGGGGGTGGCGGGGCCGTAGGGGTCACCGTACTCCCGGAAATAGAGTTT
>JADHTD010000044.1 GCA_016776525.1 Rhodospirillales bacterium | reverse complement strand
GTTAAAGATGAAATTCCCCGCCGCCGCCACTTCCAGGCCGCCGCCCAAACATTGACCACGGACGGCAACCAGCACCGGCACGGGATAAGCGACCATGCGTTTGACCAGGTCATGCAGGCCCTTGAGCATCTCGGCGCACTGGCCGGGCAGATGTTCCTCGACGCTGGCCCCGAAGCTGAAATGCGGGCCGTCATGGTCCAGCAACACGCCCAGCAGGCCGTCGTTGTCCTTGTACTCATCGAAGGCGGCGGTCAGGGCGGCAATCATCTCGGCGTCGATGATGTTGGCCTTGGGCGTATTGAGCCTGAGGCGCAGCAGTGTGCCGTCGCGGTCCAGCCAGACTTTGAGGGGGGCGTCGCTCATCGCTCAGTCCTTTACTCCGGGCATCAGGCTATCGATCAGTTCTTCCGTCCACGGCGTGCCCTGGGCCAGGGCCTGGCGCAGGGCGACGAAATCGATCTCGCGGCCGGTTTCCTTGGTGCCTTCGTTGAAGGCGCGGAAGCCAGTGCGGGCTTCGTTCATCATGTTGAGAGCCAGCCAGGAGCGGGAATTTTCCTTGTTGGCGTTCCAGGCGTCGAGTTTGGGCTTGCGCAGTTCCTCGAGGCTCTTGGTCATGCACTCGGGGAAGGTTTCGATCAGCTTGGCGCACAACTCCTCGACCTTGACGTCGAGCAAAGAGAGATCGACCTCGCCGGACTTGATGACCTCGCGGCCTTCCTTGAATTCGGCGCCGTGCTTGAACTCGCCATGCACAACACGGCCAAAGTCATCGAACATGTGGTCGGTAATAACCGTCGGGTTGGGTACGTAGGCGTCATTGACTTTAAGCCCCGGCACGACGTCCATGATGATGCCGAGGCGGGCCGCCTTGTGGGCCGAGAACGGCTCGCACAGCGTGCCCGACACCATTGCCTGTTCGCAGCCGATCATCACCGGCAGGAAGTCGGTGGCGCCGCCGATGGCCGCCGATCCGTGCTTGGGTCCGGCCTGGCCGAAGTTGGCCAGGTCCTGGGCGACGGAGAAATCACAGGCCATGCCGATTTCCTGGCCGCCGCCGATGCGCATGCCGTTGACCCGGCAGATGACCGGCTTGTCGCAGCCCAAAATGGCCGACACCATGTCGTTGAACAACCGCATGTACTGGCGGTATTCCTGCGGGTTGCCGGCATAGTATTCGGCATATTCCTTGGTGTTGCCGCCGGTGCAGAAGGCCTTGTCGCCGACCGCCGTGAAGACCACGGCGTTAACTTCCCGGTCGATGGAAGCGCGGCGGAAAGCGAGGATCGTCGCCTTCACCATTTCCGTCGTGTAGGAATTGTACTGGGCCGGATTGTTGAAGATGATCCAGGCGTTGTACAGGCCTTCGGCAGGGCTGCCGTCGAGCCGTGTGGCCGGGCGTTTCTCGTAGATCAGCCCGTCGCATTCCATATCCTCGACCTTGACCAGGTTGTGGTCGATGAGGGCTTCGGGTTTGGTCTTGTTGATGATGTCGGCTGTTTTATCGGTCATCGGATCGGGTGCTCCATATCTCTTCTTGTTCTTAATTACCGGGGACCAGGATGGCGCGCCGCGTCAGCTTGTGGGCGTGCGCCGCTTCGAAAATGGCATTGATGTCGCCCAGCGGGTGCTGTTCGACGAAATCCTTGAGGTTGACCTTGCCATCGAGGATCAGCTCGAGGGCGCCGGGATAAAGCTCGGGAGGACAGCCCCAGTTGCCCAGCGCCCGGGCATGAAAAGCCATCAGGTTGGAGAGGCGGATTTCCAGTTTATCCATGGTGAAACCGACGACGCAGAGCGTCGCGCCGTGGACCAGCAGGCCAAAGGCGGAGGTCTGACCGGCGGCGGAACCGGAACACTCCAAGATGGTCCATTCGGTGGTCGGCAGGCCGTTTTCCTTGGCAAAACCGATAATCGCTTTCTTTAAATCCCGCCCGCTGATTTCCTTGGCGTTAAAGGTAACGGCGGCACCGGCCTCTTTAATGGCGTCCAGCTTGGCGTCATCGACATCGATGGCCACCACCGTCGCCCCGAAGGCAGCGGCGATCTGTACAGCATAGCCGCCGACCCCGCCGACGCCGATGACAATGGCCAGCGATCCGGGCTGAACATCGGCCTGGACGACGGCCTGATAAGGCGTCGTTACCGCATCGGCGACCACGGATAGATCGGCGAGGCTGAGGCCCGCCGCTTCGAGGCGTTGTTCATCGACGGCGCAAAGGCCTGCGGCGGGCACCGTGATATGGGAGGCAAAACCGCCCTGGATGTCGTTACCGGGCATCTTCTGGGCGCGGCAGATGGTGCCCCTGCCCTTCTTGCAGAGGTCACAGTCGCCGCACGGCATGACGGCGGGAATAATCACCGCCTTGTCCTGCCAATCTTGGGCGTCATCGCCGGTGGCCACCACCCGGCCGCTGATTTCATGGCCGAGGGCCAGGGGCAATTCGGAATTGGTGCGCACGCCGTCGTAAAAATATCCCAGGTCCGTGTGGCAGACGCCGCAACCGGCAATCTCGACCACCACCTCACCGGCGGCGGGCGGAAAGGGATCAAAATCTTCTTTGACCATCGGCTCGGCGACGGCGGTCATCATCCAGCGATAGGCGGAAGCGGACATTTTTTTTTGGTTCTCCCTCTTCAACGTTGCTCCGTGATTTGGAGCTTCTGCCAACCTGTTCGGGGCCCTGTTGTCTCGGCTGTTCTGTCTTTAAGCGTTGACCAGAGCCGTTTTCCTGTCTATTATGGTAAATAAGTACCACAATACCGATTTAAGAGTCAAGGCAAACTCACACTTTTTCCAGGGGTTTTGCCATAAAGGGACAAAAACCGGTCGACAGGGTTAAGGTAAGCCGGACGAGGCTTTTTTTATAAACGGGAGGCACCGGTCGCCATGACCAAGCACATGCAAGTCATCCACCCGGACGGGTGGACCGCCCCCATCGGTTATGCCAACGGCATCGCGGCGCGCGGCCGTGCGGTCTTTGTCGCCGGTCAGGTCGGCTGGGACGAGACCCAGACCTTTCACAGCGAAGACCTGGTGCCGCAATTCGAACAGGCCCTGAAAAACGTTTTGGCGGTCATCGCCAAGGCCGGCGGCAAGCCCGAACACCTCTGCCGCCTGACCGCCTTCTGTATCGACAAGGATGCCTATGTGGCCGGGCGCAAGGAATTGGGGCGCATTTGGAAAGGGCTGCTGGGCAGCCATTTTCCGGCCATGAGCCTGATTTTCGTCTCTGACTTGCTGGATACCCCGGCCAAGATAGAATTGGAAGCCACGGCGGTCATTCCGGATGATGCATGAATTTCAATTGTTGATTTTCTACCAAGGGCCATTGAGGCCCCGCGAGTTAATACGAGCGAGCCAAGCGCGCAGCGCGCCCGGCATTTGAGGGAACTTAGCGACATTCGTTTGTAAAACGAATTCGCGTAAAAAAGGACACTTAAACAATGAGCAGCAAACCCACCTTCCAATGGGACGACCCCTTCTTCTTCGAGGACCAGTTGTCGGAAGAAGAACGCCTAGTCCGCGACACGGCCCGGGACTACGCCCAGGAACAGTTGATGCCGCGGGTGCTGGAAGCCAACCGCCATGAAATCTTCCACGAAGAGATCATGAAGGAACTGGGCGAGTTGGGTCTGCTGGGCTCGACCCTGCCGGAAGAATACGGCTGCGCCGGCGTCAACCACGTCTGTTATGGCCTGGTGGCGCGCGAGGTGGAACGGGTCGACAGCGGCTACCGTTCGGCCATGAGCGTACAGTCCAGCCTGGTCATGCATCCGATCTACGCCTACGGCACGGAACAGCAGAAACAGAAATACCTGCCGAAACTGGCCACCGCCGAACTGATCGGCTGCTTCGGCCTGACCGAACCGGACCACGGCTCCGACCCCGGCGGCATGAAGACCCGCGCCGAGAAGGTCGACGGCGGTTACAAGCTGACCGGCGCCAAGATGTGGATCACCAATTCGCCGATCGCCGACATCATGATCGTCTGGGCCAAGTTGGACGGCGTTATCCGCGGTTTCATCCTGGAACGCGGCATGGACGGCCTCAGCACGCCGAAAATCGAAGGCAAGTTCTCCTTGAGGACGTCGATCACCGGCGAAATCGTCATGGACGAGGTGTTCGTGCCGGAAGACAACATCTTTCCCGAGGTCACCGGCCTCAAAGGCCCGTTTGGGTGCCTCAACAAGGCCCGTTTCGGCATCGCCTGGGGAGTGATCGGCGCCGCCGAGTTTTGCTGGCATGCCTCGCGGCAATATACGCTGGACCGCAAGCAGTTCGGCCGGCCGTTGGCCGCCACCCAGCTGATCCAGAAGAAACTGGCCGACATGCAGACGGATATTACCTTAGGGCTTCAGGCCTGTTTGCGCGTCGGGCGGTTGTTGGA
The DNA here is from genome assembly GCA_016776525.1 of Rhodospirillales bacterium. GTDB lineage: Bacteria > Pseudomonadota > Alphaproteobacteria > Rhodospirillales > JADHTD01 > JADHTD01. The sequence continues at coordinate 8,679 of JADHTD010000044.1, read as the reverse complement.
TGAGGACCGCTGCGCGCCGGAAAACATTTCCCTGATCAAGCGCAACAACTGCGGCAAGGCCCTCGACATTGCCCGCGTCGCCCGCGACATGCACGGCGGCAACGGCATCGTCGACGAATTCCACGTCATCCGCCATGTCATGAACCTGGAAACGGTGAACACGTATGAGGGCACCCACGACGTCCACGCCCTCATCCTGGGCCGCGCCCAGACCGGTATCCAGGCCTTCAGCGCCGGGTAATTTTCTTCAACGCTTTTCTACCCTGATGGGGATCACACCCCCAGCAGCCGTTCAGAATTGCCGTGCAGGATTTTCGCCTTGTCCTCGTCATTGAGCATCAGGCGTTCCATCCATTCGGGCCCCGGCTTGTTGGGCACATAGGGATAATCGACGGCAAAGAGGATGCGGTCGACGCCCATCTCCTGGATGCAGCAGAGCATCGCCGGATCGGAGAAAAAGCCGCTGGTGGTGATGTAGAAATGTTCAGAGAAGATTTTGTCGAACTCGATGGGCTCGTTGCCGGGCCGGTTGAGCCCAAAGTCGATCCGCCACTTAAGGAACGGCAGGGTTTCCCCCATATGGCCCAAAATGATCTTCAGGTTCGGGTGCTTGTCGAAAACCCCGGACATGACCATGCGGATGCCCGCCGTCGCCGTTTCCATGGTGTAGCCCCAGGCCGCCACCACGAAACCCGGCCAGCGGTCGGCATAGTCTTTGAGATAGGCATCGAGGACCGCCTGATGAGGCCGGGCCGGATGCATGTAGATCGGCACGTTGAGAGCCGCGGCCCGCTCAAAGATCGGCCAGAACTTCTCATCATCGATAAATTCAGTGCTGTTGGTGAGGCCGTGGATCATGGCCCCGCAGAAGCCCAGTTTGTCGACCGTGCGTTCCAGCTCGTCGGCGGCGGCCTTCGGGTCGGCGGTCGGCAGGGCGCCGAAAGCGGCGAAGCGGTCCGGGTGGTTCTTGCACACCGCATGCAGGCGGTCGTTGGCGCCACGCGCCACCTCGGCGGCGACATCGGCGGCAACCCGTTGCAGGGAGGGCGCCGTCTGCGACAGCACCTGCATGTCGATGCCGGCCTCGTCCATGGACTTGATGCGGCCTTCGCCCAGATCCTCCAGGCGTTCCAGCAAGGGCCCGCCCGCTTTGGCGTCGGCGCCTTTAAAATGGGCCCCGACTTGCGGGTCCATAAAGTGTTCCTCGATAGCGATGACCCGCTGGCCGTTCAGAATTGACATGCACTCTTCTCCTTGAATATGTCGGATAATCTTAAGGACCGGAACGGCTGAGTAAACGGTAATTCTTACCGACCGGCAGGAAAAGCTTGCACCCTCCACCCTGGAAACACAACTCAATCTATTGATTTTAAAGGAGTTTTAAACTGGCACGCGGATTGCTCTCTATAATTGACCAAAGAACGGTGTTGGAGAACGGGAAGACACGTCATGAGCATCCTTGAAGCCATCGACCAAAAGACCGAGTTCATGTCCTATGAACCGGTGCCCAGCAAGGGCGGCGATTTCGCCGCCGACCTCAAGCTGGCCGCCGACCGGGACAAGGCGGAAGCCATTTTCAGCGAGCGCACCCGCCAGTTGCTGCGCCGCCGCAACGTCTCGGAAGACAACATCATCAGCTTTTCCTCGGTGCTGATCCGGGTCCAGGAGGAAGGCCTGCGCACCAACCAGGCCAAGGATTTCCTGTCGACCCTCAGCGACGATGAACTGGAGGCGCTTCGCGCCGCCCACAGCCTGGCCCAGGATATCGACGTCACCTCCCTCAATGAAGAAGGCGCTTTCAACCTGCTGCGCAATTTCGACCAGTTCGCCGACCTCAACAACAACGGCCTGTTGACCATCGGCGCCGCCAATACCTGGAGCTATCCGCCGCCCAATGCGCCGCAAGCCGTCAAAGACGCCTGGCGGGATGCCACCGCCGGCTTCACCGATTTGGAAAAAATGCTGAAGATGGCGCCCTTTATGGCCTTCGACGTCTCGGCCAACATCCAAAACGACGCCGACGGCAAGCCGGTCGGCCTCTACGGGCCCAACGACGCCGAATACCGCAACATCTACGCAGATGAGAACTTTTCTTTCCGCCGCCAGGTCTCAACCATGATCGACCAGTTGGACGCCTTTAAGAACCAGATGGACTACGGCGAATTCCGGGAACGCCAGGAATTCCTGAACGGCTACCTGTCGGCCCTGGAAAGCCACGAGGTGGCTTAGACATAACCCCCGGACGCCGGACCCACCCTATTGCATTTATGCAAGGGCGCATAACAACCGTCTTTCATTGATGTCCGCTTTGCCCCCGAAAGCAGACATTCTTCGGCCATCTTGTGAATAGGAACGGGGGTTTGGACCGGATTCATAACTGCGTGCAGTTGGGTTGGGATCGTATTAATAGTGCGCCCGCCACCAGCCAACCCGGGCGCATCAGGTCCGGTAAATTATTTATAGAGCTTTTCCGCCGCCTCGCCGCCACCCAGCACCAGTTCGACCAGGGTCGCCCAGTAGCTGGCGCCGATCGGCAAGACCTCGTCATTGAAATCATAATGGGGGTTGTGCAGCGTGCAGCCTCCCTCGCCCGGTCCGTTGCCGATCCAGATGTAACAGCCCGGTTTTTCCTGTAGCAGAAAAGAGAAATCCTCGGCCCCCATGGACGGGTTGAGGCCGCGTTCAATCTTATCCGGTCCGGCCACGGCAGCGGCGGCGCGGGCCGCGATCTCGGTCTCGGCAGCGGAGTTGATGGTCGCCGGATAACGCCGCTCATAGCGCAGTTCCGCCGTCGCCCCGTAGGTTCCGGCCACCCCGTCGATAACCCGGCGCATGGCCGGCTCGATGGTGTCCTGGACTTCCGGCGTGAAGGACCGGGTGGTGCCGCGCAGGACGGCGGTTTCCGGGATGACGTTCCAGGTGTCGCCGGCATGGAACTGGGTAACGCTGATGACCATGGCTTCCAGCGGATCGTTGGTGCGGCTGACGATGGATTGCAGGGCGCTGACGATGGCCGAGCCGACGACCACCGGATCTATCCCTAAGTTCGGCATGGCCCCATGGGCGCCACGGCCGGTGACCTCAATCTCGAAACAGTCATGGGCCGCCATCATCGGCCCCGGGCGCATGGCGAAGGTACCGACCGGCATCCCCGGCCAGTTGTGCATGCCGTAGACCGTCTGCATGGGGAATTTCCTGAACAGGCCCTCTTTGACCATTTCCCGGCCGCCGCCTTCGTTTTCCTCGGCCGGCTGAAAAATAAAATGCACGGTGCCCTGGAAGCGTTTGGTCTCGGCCAGATAACGGGCCGCCCCCAGCAGCATGGTGGTATGGCCGTCATGGCCGCAGGCGTGCATCTTGCCGTCATGGGTGGAGCGGTGATCGAAGTCGTTCAGTTCCGATAGGTGCAAGGCATCCAGGTCGGCGCGCAGACCGATGGCCGGGCCGTCACCGTTTTTCAGGGTGCCGACAACGCCGGTCTTGGCCAGACCCCGGTCGATTTCAATGCCGAATTCGGCCAACTTGGCGGCCACCACATCGGCGGTACGCTCTTCCTCGAAAGCGGTTTCCGGATGGGCATGGATGTCCCGCCGCCAGGCGGTCATGTCATCATGGAATTCAGCAATACGGTTGATAATCGGCACTGGGGTCTCTCCGGTCTGTGGTTGGCGCCATCATATGACGGCGAAACCCGTTCGTCATCCTCATCAAAGCCCATCATACGGGTTTATTCTAAAAATCTTTTCTTGATTGCTTTATATGACATTTTTGTAATAGGTTTCAGACAGTGCATGAAAGTGGAATGACATTGCCAGTACGTTGAAGGCAATCGGGTTATCGTTAAGCGTTATTATGATAACGGCCCTGCATTTCTATCATGGCTCCCCCATCATGATAACACTGGCCCGGCCCTTGACAGTTTGTTAAGGCAAACAGACTTTAAGATTAGGAGGATCAACGTCCCCAGGGCCGTTGATCCGGGGCAAACCGGCAGTACGGGGCCCCAACCGAATGAGGACGCGGACGACATGGTTGATACGGTTGTTCTTTCCGGCGCCGAGGCGCAGACGGAAAACGGTCTTGATCCGCTGATTGATATTGAAGCGGAAATCGATCGCCTGCGCCGTGAGAAAAACGCCATCATCCTGGCCCACTATTACCAGGAAGGCGAAATCCAGGATATGGCCGATTTTGTCGGTGATTCCCTTGACCTGTCCCGAAAGGCAGCCGCCACCGACGCCGACATGATCGTCTTCTGCGGCGTGCGCTTCATGGCCGAAGTCGCCAAAATCCTCAGCCCGACCAAAACCGTCGTCCTGCCGGATGCAGATGCCGGTTGTTCACTTGAGGATTCCTGCCAGCCGGAAGACTTCCGCAAGTTCCGCGAACAGCACCCGGACCATATCTCGCTGACCTATGTCAACTGCTCGGCCGAAGTGAAGGCCCTCAGCGACATCATCGTTACCTCGTCGAATGCCGTTGCCATCATCGACCAGTTGCCCAAGGAGCAGCCCATCCTGTTCGCCCCCGACCGCCATCTGGGCGCTTACCTGCAACGGGTTTCCGGGCGTCAGATGACCATCTGGCCGGGGACCTGCATCGTCCACGAGCAATTCTCCGAACGGGAACTGGTGAAATTGCAGATCAACAACCCGCAGGCCCAAATCGTCGCCCATCCGGAATGCGCCGATGCCATCCTCAACCATGCCGACCATGTGGGATCGACCCATTCGATCCTCAACCATGTTGTGGATTCGCCGCATAACGAATTCATCATCGCCACCGAACAGCACATCATCCACCAGATGCAGAAAGCGGCCCCGGAGAAAATCTTCCACCCGGCGCCCGGCGCCGACGGCACGTGCAATTGCGCCAACTGTCCGTTCATGGCGCTCAACACCCTGGAAAAAACCTATCTGGCCATGCTCAACGAGACGCCGCGCATCGAAGTTCCGGAAGAGCTTCGCCTCAAGGCCCTGAAGCCCCTGCAAAGAATGCTGGAAATGTCGCCCCCGCGGGTAGCGAAAAAAGATGCGGCCTGACCTGCCATCTGATTTAGGCACCGACGATATCAACCGGGTCATCGACACCGCCCTTGCCGAAGACGCCGGGCGCGGCGACCTGACCTCGGCCGCCGTCATACCCCAGGGCGTTACCTTCAGCGGCGTCCTCTCGTCCCGCCAGGACATGGTGGTCGCCGGATTGCCGATCGCCGGGCTGGTCTTTCACCGCTTTTCGGAAAAAACCGTCTGGCAGCCCCGGGCCGCCGACGGCGACCGGGTCAGCGCCGGCACCGAACTGGCCCTGGTCAGCGGCCCGGCCCAGGATATGCTGGGAGCCGAACGCACGGCGCTCAACCTGTTACAGCACCTGTCGGGCATTGCCACCCTGACCCGGCGTTACGTGGACGCCATCGAAGGCACCGGCGCCACCCTGCTCGACACCCGCAAGACCATTCCCGGCCTGCGCCGCGCCGCCAAATACGCGACCCGCATGGGCGGCGCTGAAAACCACCGCATGGCGCTGGACGACGGCGTGCTGATCAAGGACAACCACATCGCCCTGGCCGGCAGCGTGAGCGAAGCCCTCGGACGGGCCCGCCAAGCCGGGCTCACCGATATCGAAGTCGAATGCGACACCCTGGACCAGGTCCGCGAAGCCGTCGAAGCCGGGGCCGACAAACTGCTGCTCGACAATATGACGTCGGATGCCCTGGCCGAAGCCGTCGCCCTGGTGGCGGGCCGCGCCAAGACGGAAGCCTCCGGCGGCGTGACGCTGGAAACCATCGCCGCCATTGCCGCCAGCGGCGTCGATTACGTCTCCGTCGGCCGCATCACCCAATCGGCCCCGGCTGTCGATATCGGTCTCGACTGGCATCCTGCCTCCTGACGGCTTATTCTACGGTTATGAGCATGAAACCTTTCTACGACGTCCTGGTCATCGGCAGCGGTGCCGCCGGGCTTAACTTCGCCCTGGAAGTGGCGGATAAGGCCAGTGTCGCCGTGCTCTCGAAAAATGATCTCAAGGAAGGCAGCACCTATTACGCCCAGGGCGGCATTGCCGCCGTGCTGGATGAACACGACAGCGTCGACTCCCATGTCGAGGACACGCTGATTGCCGGTGGCGGGCTGTGCGACGAAAAGGCCGTCCGCTTCATCGTCGAACGGGGCCGCGAAGCCATCAACAGCCTGATCAATTACGGCGTCAATTTCAGCCATTACAAAAGCGAAGACGGCCATGCCGACTATCACCTGACCCGGGAAGGTGGCCACAGCAAGCGGCGCATCATCCATGCCGCCGACGCCACAGGTAAGGAACTGGAAGAAACCCTGGAAGACCGTGTCCGGGAAAAAGACACCATCGACACCTTCGAACACCATGTGGCCATCGATCTGGTCCGCGAACGCTTGGCCGATGGTTCCTACGGGCGCTGTGCCGGGGCATACGCGCTCAACAACAAGGACGGCCGGGTTGCCCTGATCCGCGCCCGCGCCGTGGTCCTTGCCACCGGCGGCGCCAGCAAGGCCTATCTCTATACCAGCAACCCGGACGGCTGTTCCGGGGACGGCATCGCCATGGCCTGGCGGTCCGGGTGCCGGGTCGCCAACATGGAATTCAGCCAGTTCCATCCGACCTGCCTGTACCACCCCTACGCCCGCACCTTTTTGATTTCGGAAGCCGTGCGCGGCGAAGGCGGCAAGCTGGTCCTGCCGGACGGCAGCCGCTTCATGGACCGTTTCGACGCCCGCGCCGAACTGGCGCCGCGCGATATCGTGGCCCGCGCCATCGACCATGAAATGAAGCGCCTCGGCGTCGACCATGTTTATCTGGACATCTCGCACAAGGATGCGGGCTTCGTCACCGGCCATTTCCCGACTATCTACCAGCAATGCCTGGACGTCGGCATCGATATCACCAAACAGCCGATCCCGGTGGTTCCCGCCGCCCATTACACCTGCGGCGGGGTGATGACCGACCTCAACGGGCGCACCGACATCGAAGGCTTGTATGCCATCGGCGAGGTCGCCTTTACCGGCCTGCACGGGGCCAACCGCATGGCCAGCAATTCCCTGCTGGAATGCCTGGTGCTGTCGACCGCCGCCGGACGGGATTTCCTGGAATGGCTGCCGGACCTGCCGGAACCGGCGGAAGTGCCGCCCTGGGACGAAAGCTGGGTCACCGATTCCGACGAAGAGGTGGTGGTCTCCCACAACTGGGACGAATTGCGCCGTTTCATGTGGGACTATGTGGGCATCGTGCGCTCCACCAAACGATTGGAGCGGGCCAAGAACCGCATCGACCTGCTGCAACTGGAAATCGATGAATATTACGGCAATTTCCGGGTCACCAGCGACCTGTTGGAACTGCGCAACCTGTCCGTGGTCGCCGACTTGGTCGTGCGCTCGGCCATGGAACGCAAGGAAAGCCGCGGCCTGCATTACACCATCGATTATCCGGAACCGGACGACAAGCATGCGCCCGCCAACACGGTGTTGAAACCACTGCGCCGCAAATGGCGGGGGGCGCAAAGCACTTCCAGAGTCGGTTAAGGCTCTAATTCTCCAGCGGCAAGGAAATAACCGCTAATCCTCTTCCACATCGCTGTCTTGCGCTGACCGCCCTGAAAATGGTTAAAACATCTATGCAGATCCCGCCCCTTCCCGACGGAACTTCCATTGATGATGACGGCCTGTGGTCGCAGGTCCTGCGGCCCTTTGGCGCCGATACCGCCACACCGGCCCTGTTCCTCGACCGGGACGGTGTCGTCGTCGAGGAAGTGCACTACCTGCACAAGGTTGAAGACATCCACATCATCGACGGCGCCGCCGCCGTCGTTGCCCGGGCCAACGGGTTGGGCCTGCCGGTGATCATGGTCACCAATCAGGCCGGCATCGGTTACGGCATGTACGGCTGGGCCGAGTTCATGGACGTGCAGGACGTTATCCTCAACGCCCTGGCCGAAGACGGCGCCTTTTTTGACGGCATCTACGCCTGCCCGCACCACAGCAAAGGCCAAGCGCCCTACAACAACCCGGACCATCCGGCCCGCAAGCCCAACCCGGGCATGCTTTTGCAGGCCGCCCGCCAGTTCCCCATCGACCTCAAGAATTCCTGGATCGTCGGCGACCGGGCCGGGGATGTGGAAGCCGGACGCAACGCCGGTCTGACCGGCGGCATCCATGTGCGGACCGGCCACGGCGCCGAGGATGCCGAACGGGACCGGGCCCTGTCCCTCGGCACGGATCGCTACCGCGCCCTGGAGGCAGCTTCGATCGCCGATGCCCTGGAACTGATTCCCCTGTTGGCGGAAGAGGGCTAAGCCCGGTTATTCCCCGTCGTCTTCTAAATCCACATAGGGCCTGACGGCATCGGTCAGTTGGCGGGCATTGAGCGGCTTGCCGATAAACCCGGCGCCACCGGCATCCAGGGCCTTTTGCTGCACGGCCTTATCTTCCTCCGCCGACAGGAACAGGATCGGCACATCGGCAAAATCAGAAATTTGTTTTATTTGTCCAGCCAGTTCGATGCCGTCCAGTCCCGGCATGTGCAGGTCGAGCAGAATTAGGTCCGGGCGGAAGGCGCCCAGGCTGCCGATAACCCGCGTCGGGTCCGTTTCTACGGCCACCGTCAACCCGGCATGGCTGAGAATCAGTTCGGCGAACTTTACCATGCTCTCGG
>JADHTD010000043.1 GCA_016776525.1 Rhodospirillales bacterium | reverse complement strand
AACAAGACCTTCGACGAAATTGAGGTCGGCGATTCGGCCTCTGTCGTGCGCACCCTCAGCCAGGAGGACATCGAATTGTTCGCCGTCATGTCGGGCGACGTCAATCCGGCCCACCTGGACGAGGAATACGCCAAAAGCGACATGTTCCAGAAGATTATCGCCCATGGTATGTGGGGCGGCTCACTGGTCTCCACCGTGCTCGGCACCAAGCTGCCGGGACCCGGCACCATTTACCTGGGCCAGACCTTCAAGTTCCGCCGTCCGGTCGGCATCGGCGACACCATCACGGTAACCGCCACCGTCGCCGAAAAGGACGAGGAAAGCAAAAAGGTGGTTTTCGACTGCACCTGCACCAACCAGGACGGCAAGGCGGTCATCGAAGGCTCCGCCACGGTGCTGGCGCCGACGGAAAAGGTCAAACGGCCACGGCCCATCCTGCCGGAAGTTTTGCTGCGCGACACCGGCGCCCGCTTTCGTAAAATCGTCGCCATGACCGAAAATTTGGACCCGGTGCGCATGGCCATCGTCCATCCGGTCGCCGGGCCGACCCTGCAAGGCGCCGACGAAGCCGCCAAGGCGGGCCTTATCGTGCCGGTGCTGATCGGCCCCAGGGCCCGCATCGAAGCCGCGGCGGAAGAAGAAGGCCTCGATATCTCACCTTATGAACTGATCGACACCGACCACAGCCATGCCGCCGCCGCCAAGGCCGTGGCCATGGCCCGGGCGCTCGATGTCGGGGCCATCATGCAAAGCACCAAGTATGCCCTGGAACTGATGCAGGCGGCGGTGACCCGCTACAGCGGCATCCGCACGGCACGGCGCATGAGCCATATCGACGTCATGGACGTGCCGGGCTATGACCGTTTGCTGCTCATTACCGACAGTTTCGTCAACGCCGATCCCAGTTTCGACGACAAGCGCGACATCGTGCAGAACGCCATCGACCTGGCCCGCATCCTCGGCGTTACGGTGCCGAAGGTGGCCTTGTTGTCGGCCTTCATCCGGGTCGATTTCCGGGTCCGCTCGACCATGGAGGCGGCAGCGCTCTGCAAGATGGCCGACCGCGGCCAGATCAAGGGCGCCGTCATCGACGGACCGCTGACCTACGACACCGCCGTTTCGGCAGAATCCGCCAGCAAGAAGGGCCTCATCACACCGGTCGCCGGTGAAGCCGACATCCTGGTCGCTCCCGACCTGGAAGCCGGCGCCCTGCTCACCAAGCAGTTGGAGTTCCAGGCCGATTCCATGAACGCCAGCGTCGTCATAGGTGGCCGGGTGCCGATCGTCTTCACGTCCATCACCGATGATGTCTTTGAACGCATGACGTCGTGTGCCCTGGCCGTGCTGGCCGCCAAGCATAAAGCGGAAAATCCGGACCTCACCACCGACGAACATTAACAAATCCGCCCGAACCTGTTAGGACTGATGCATGCGAAAAAACGACGCCGCATCAGTTTCCGGCCTGCCGGGCCGTATGGTTGCCATCGGCGGCGCCGTCCTGCTGGCCGCTCTGCTGACCGGCCTGCCCGCCGCCACCCGGGCCGCCGAGCCTCCGGCCCTGGGCCTGCCGCTGGACTGCCAGCCCGGCAAGACCTGCTGGCTGGTCAATTACGTCGACCACGACCCGGGCAAGGGGCGCCGCGATTACAAGTGCGGGGACTACACCTATAATGTTCCCGGCAAGGACGGCAACCGCCACCGGGGCACCGACATCGCCATCCGCGACCTGGACGCAATGAACAAGGGCGTGCCGGTGCTGGCCGCCGCCAGCGGCACCGTCTTTCGGCTGCGGGATGGCATGGCCGACGTCAATGTGAAGAAAATCGGCGTCGACAAGGTGAAGGGCAAGCAGTGCGGCAACGCCGTCATCCTCAAGCATGCGGGCGGCTGGCAGACGCAATATTGCCACATGCGCCGGGGCAGCCTGGCGGTCAAGAAAGGCCAGCCGGTGGCGGCCGGCGACAAACTCGGCCTGGTCGGGCTTTCAGGCTTCACCGAATACCCGCACCTGCACATCACGGTGCGCAAGGGCGGCACCGTCATCGATCCCTTCATCGGCCGCAACCGGCACAAGGGCTGCGGTTTGGGTGAAAAACCCCTGTGGTCGAAACAGGCGCTGGCCCTGCTCTCCTATCCGCCGTCGGCGGTTTATACGGCAGGCTTCGCCGCCCACAAACCGAACGGCTCAGCCGTCCGGGCCGGTAAACTGAACGGCGCCACCCTGCCGGCCAAGGCCGCCGCCCTGGTTCTTTGGGCTGACACCTACCAGCCGCGGACCGGCGACCGCCTGCAATTCATCATTTCCGGCCCCAAGGGTTGGAAAGAGTTCCGCCACACGGTGGCCATCAAGAAGGACAGAGCCCGCATGTTCCGCTTCGCCGGGCGCAAAAGCAAGGGCGGCCCCTGGCCAAAGGGCTCCTATCAGGGCACGGTGACGCTGTGGCGCGGCGAGCCGCCCAAGCCCGTCTCCCGCCTGCAAAAGAACATCGAGATCCGCTGAACCCCTTTCCATAAGCAACAGGGGCGGGATAAACCCGCCCCTGCGCCGTCTTAAATTTTATCCCGGCTTACAGCTTATCGGGATCCAGCTTGCTGTAGACTTCGTCCCACAGCGCCTTGGCGAACTTGGCCGGATCGTCGCCGGTGGTCTTATAGATTTTTTCCCACTTGGCGACATTGGCCAGGTGTGCCTTGACGATGGCATCCGGGTCCTTGACGCCCTGCTTCTTGGCGGAAGACGGAACCACGGTCAGTTCCTTATTCTTGTGGGTGGCCAGGGCTTTGGCCATGCCGGCACCGGCCCGGGTTACGGTGATACCGCGTTTCTTACCGTCGGCACGCACCTGGTCATCCTCGGCCATGTAGCCGTGGACCACCGTATTGGCGACCAGCATCGGCGCATGCTTGATGTGGGCCTTCTTTTCGGCCGCGCTCAGCGCCTTCCAGGAATCCCGGTTGATGACGAAGGACGACGGCGTCGGCTGCAAGGCCAGTTCCGCATCCAGCACATGCTTGGTGATGTCCCACAGGCCGAAGGATTGCAGCCAGCTGATGGGGCCGACGATGCAGTCCATGGAGCCCTTCTGCAAAGCCTGCACGGCTTTGGTCGGCGGGCCGCCGATGGGCACGCCGCCAACGGATTTAATCAATCGGCTCAGCGCACCGACCACACGCATTTTGCGGCCCTTCAGGTCGGCCACCGAGGTCACCGGCTTGCGGCACATGATGTTGAACCGCGTCGTCGAATAGTTGGCCAGGAAATGGGTGTTGTTCTTGGCGAAATCGGCTTTGCACTGCGGGCAATCCAACAGCATGGTTTCCGCCGTGGCGCCGGCCATCACCACCGGCGAGGTGGAGGCATTGACCAAATCATAGACGACATTGACGGCGCGCAGTTCCTTGCGGTTGAAAGCTGGGATGATCGGCCCGCCGGCGTCGGCCACCTTGTCGCGGATACCGGCCAGGGTGGCGCGGCCGCCGAACAACTGGCCACCGGCGATGATCTTCCATTTGATGGAACCGCCGGCTTCCTTCATCACCGCATCCAGGTACGGCTTGACGCCATCCTTGATAACGGCATTTTTCGGCCCGTTCCAGGAACCGTAGATGTATTCCGCCGCCTGTGTCGGTGCGGCAGCAACCACCGCCACGGCCAGGGCCGCGGATAGAATCAGAGTCTGCTTGAACATGAAACCCCCCATGTTTTCCTGTGTTTGTGGTTTTTTCCGCCGTTTTAACAGCGGCATTTCATTTATGCCGGGCATTATAGGGCGGCTTGGCGTGCCTGCCGAGTCGTAATTAGATCATTTGAGACGATTGTTTTTAAACTCAAATTTGACTTTAGTCTTGATCCGCCCCCCGCCGAGCGGGCAGTAATGGGGGCAACGAGACTTAAGGGGGTCTTTGGTGCAGGGACTGGAAACCATCATCCGCAAGGCCGGAACGGTGCTGGCCGTCATCGGCGGCGTCGCCATCATTGCCATGATGGGGCTGATCGTCGCCGACGTCGCCCTCAAGTACCTGTTGAACGATCCCATCGACGGCACGACGGCGGTGGTCGCCGCCTATTTCATGGTCGCCCTGGTTTTCCTGCCGCTGGCCCATGTCACCCTGACCAGCGGCCACCTCTACGTCGAACTGTTCACCCAGAAACTGTCGGAGCGCCAATTGCGCCCGCTGTTCAGCCTCAACGGCCTGCTGATCCTGGCTTACCTGCTGTTTATTATCGTCTTTACCCTGATCGAGGCGGTCCGCCGCACCGGGGAAGGCGAAGCCTGGGAGACAGCCGCCGACCTCATGGCCGTCTGGCCCAGCCGCTGGCTCTTACCGATCGGCTTGGCCGCCATGGCCGCCGTCGTCGCCGTCAACCTGTTCCGCCATTGGCGGGACAGGGGCGATAAACCCGAAGCCGGCGGGACGGAGCCGCCATGAGCAACCTGGCCATCGGCTTCACCGGCCTCGCCGCCGTCCTTGTCCTCATCGCCATGCGCCTGCCGATCGGCGTCGCCTTGGGCGGCGTCTCCATCATCGGCGTCATGGCCATCCGCGGGCCGTGGGTGGCCGCCGGCCTGGTCAAGACCATACCGTTCGAGTTCGCCGCCAACTGGTCGCTTTCCGCCATCCCCATGTTCCTGCTGATGGGGGCGGTGGCCCACCATTCAGGCATCAGTTCGGCGCTGTTCCGCGCCGCCCGCCTGTGGATGGGCGGCCTGCCGGGGGGCTTGGCGGTGGCCAGCAATTTCGCCTGCGCCGGTTTTTCGGCGGCGTCGGGGTCCAGCGTGGCGACGGCTGCCGCCATGGGCCGCATCACCATCCCGGAGATGATCCGCCAGGGTTACGACAAGGGCCTGTCGACCGGCGTCGTGGCGGCGGCGGGAACATTGGGCTCGCTCATTCCGCCCTCCATCCTGATGGTTATCTACGGCATCTTCGCCGAGGTCTCCATTTCCAAGCTGCTGATTGCCGGGATTCTGCCCGGCGTGCTGACGGCGTCGGTTTACGCGGCGATGATCATGATCCGCTGCAAGCTCAACCCCAGGCTGGCCCCGCAGGTCACCGACAAACCGGCGCTCAAAGAAAAGATCGAAGCCCTGGGCGGCGTCTGGCCGCTGTTGGCGCTGATTGTCGGCATCATCGGCGGCATCTACGGCGGCATCGTGACGCCGACCGAGGCCGGGGCCTTCGGCGCATTCCTGGCTTTTCTCATCGCCGCCATCCAGGGACGGCTCAACCTCGCCGTTTTCAAGGACAGCGTCATGGAGGCGGTTTCCGGCACGGCGCAGATTTTCTTCGTGGCCTTGGGCGCCGTGCTGCTGACCAAGTTCCTGGCCCTGAGCGGCGTGCCCCATTACCTCAGCCAGTCCTTCGGCGCCTGGTTGCAGGACCCGGTGCTCCTCGTGCTGGCCGCCGCCTTCCTCTACCTGGTGCTGGGCATGTTCCTGGAGCCGCTGGGCCTGATGCTGCTGACCCTGCCGCTTTTGCTGCCGCTGTTTGAGAACGTCGGCGCCGACCTCATCTGGTTCGGCGTGCTGGTCGTCAAGTTCCTGGAAGTGGGGCTGATGACGCCGCCGGTGGGCCTCAACGTCTATGTGGTGAAAAGCACGGTCGGCAACGAGGTTGCCCTGGGCACCATCTTCCGCGGGGTGTCCTGGTTCCTGCTCTGCGAAGCGGTGGTCATCACGCTGCTGGTCGCCTATCCCGAGATCGCCCTGGTGCTGCCGGGGTTGATGGAATAGGCGACGACGACAAGCCCGCGACTGCGGGCCGCGAACCGTTTCGCGTAGCCAAGGGCGCAGCCCGCACGGCGACTGAGTGAAATTAAGGATAAGAGAAAAATGGTGCCCCCGGGGAGAATCGAACTCCCACTCCCTTGCGAGAACTGGATTTTGAATCCAGCGCGTCTACCAATTCCGCCACAGGGGCACACTTTTTTATAACGCAAATACGTCATCGAAGGCTAAAGCCTTCTCGGGATTTGCTGGCGAGCGCCCATCATAGTCAGGAGCCCGGCCCGGTCAACCGGCGAAAGGGGAAGATAACCACAGAGGCTATGAGACGGTGAGAGGAAGGAAAATCGATCCGAAGAATTCTCCAGTGCCCCCTCCTTGCCTCACTGCCTCAGTGGTGACTCTTTAGCTTTCACCCTGCCATTGCACTCGGTGGTACTGCCTGCTAAACCACCGTCGCACTTAACCAAATCATAACCGGCCCGGATTTATACCCACCCCATGCTGCAACGCCTCTACGACCGCACTATGGAGCTTTCGGCCCACAAACACGCCTTGTGGGCGCTGTTTATCGTTTCCTTCATTGAAAGCTCGGTGTTTCCCATTCCGCCGGATGTCATGCTCATTCCCATGGTGCTGGCGGCCCGCAAGCGGGCCTGGGCGATCGCCGGGGTCTGCACCGTGGCTTCGGTGCTGGGCGGGCTGGCCGGCTACGGCATCGGCTACGGGCTGTACGACACCATCGGCCGGACCATCGTCGAGTTCTACGGCTATGCGGAGAAATTCGCCACCTTCCAGGGCTGGTATAACGACCACGGCGCCTGGATCGTCTTCGGGGCCGGGCTGACGCCGTTCCCCTATAAGGTCATCACCATCGCCAGCGGGGTGACGGCGCTCGACCCCGCCACCTTCATGATCGCTTCGGTGCTGGCCCGCGGTTTGCGGTTTTTCCTGGTGGCGGCGCTGTTGTGGCATTTCGGCGAACCGATCCGCGCCTTCATCGAGAAGCATCTGGGCAAACTGACGATCATCTTCTTCGTGCTGCTGGTCGGCGGCTTCGTTGCCTTGAAATACCTGGTGTAGAAACTGCCGGAAAAACGGCTTATATCAAAGCGATGAATTTACCCCTGCTCATACCCCTCGGCATCCTGGCGGCCAGCGTCGGTGCGCTGGGCAGCGCCTATACGGCGCAATACGGCTTCGACCTGGAGCCCTGTATCCTGTGTCTGTATCAACGGGTGCCGTTCCTGGTCACCGGCCTGCTGGCCCTGGTGGCGCTGCGGGTGCAGCCCGGTTCCACCAAGACCGTCTTTGTCGGACTGGCCGGGGTGGTGTTCCTGGTCGGTGCCGGCATCGCCGCCTATCAGGTGGGCGTCGAGCAGCACTGGTGGGCTTCCGGGTGCAGCGGCGGCCTGCCGGAAAACCTCTCCATCGCCGACATGAAACAGATACTCACCCAGAAACAGCCGAAACCCTGCGATGATGTGGACTGGACCTTGTTCGGCGTCTCCATGGCGACCTACAATGTGTTCTATTCCGGGCTGCTGGGCCTGGGTTCATTGGCGGCGGCGTACCGGATGCGGAGCGAGGCGTGAGCGACAAACTGAAAAAAACCGGGCGGCTGCCCGGCGACCCGACCCGGGAACAACTGATCGAACGCATGATCCGCGTCGACCAGGCCGGCGAATACGGGGCGGTGCGCATCTACGCCGGGCAACTCAGCGTCTTGGGCGAAAGCAAATCGGGGCCGGTCATCAAACACATGGCCGAGCAGGAAGAGGAACACCTGTCCCAGTTCAACGATCTGGTGGCCGCCCGCCGGGTACGGCCGACCGCCCTGATGCCGGTCTGGCACCTGGCCGGGTTTGCACTGGGCGCCGGAACCGCCTTACTGGGCGAAAAGGCGGCCATGGCCTGTACCGTCGCCATTGAGGAAGTGATCGACGAGCATTACGCCGCCCAGGTGGAAAAGCTGGGCGATGAAGATGCCGATCTTCGGGAAACATTTGAAAAGTTCCGCGCCGAGGAACTGCAGCACCGGGACACTGGCCTTGAGCACGGCGCCGAGCAGGCCCCAGGCTATGAGCCGCTGACGGCAGCCATCAAGGCCGGATCGCGCCTCGCCATCTGGCTGTCGGAGAGAATCTAAGCCGTCACGGCTTTCTTAATTTTTTTGCCGCAAATGAAGCAACACGACGGGCACGCACCTTCCCGCTTATCCCAAGCGATGTTGGGTTGGGGTCGAGTCCGGAAAAAATCAAAAAAATGAGCTGAAGGCGAGGGACTTTATTCGAAGGGTCAACTCACCTCCACGCCCCGCCAGAAGGCGATGTGGTCTTTGATGTTGGCCGCCGCCTCCAGGGGATCGGGATAATACCAGGCGGCATCGGCGTTAAGCTCCCCGTCGACTTCCACGTTGTAGTAACTGGCCTCGCCCTTCCAGCCGCAATAGGTATGCTTGTCGCTGTCCTTGAAATAATCCCGGTTGAGGGCCTCGGGCGGGAAATAGACGTTCCCCTCGACCACTTCATGGGTCTCGCTTTCGGCCAGCACGGCCCCGTTCCAAACGGCTTTCGGCATTGTCGTCTCCTCAATAATCGTTCCCTATACTGTAGGGTGCAGGCCGGCATTGTGAAGCGCCGCGACGGGCCAAGGGCGTCACAATTGCGTGAGGAATCCTGGGGCTGGAAGGCCTCAGCCTTTCCGTTTGCGCGACAGGCCGGCAATGATGCCGCGGAAGGTGCGCACTTCCTGATCGGTAAAAGCGGCCCGTTGCAGCATGTTGCGGATGTTGCGGATCATCGCCGGGCGCTTTGCCGGCGGGTTGAGGAAGCCGCAGTCGATCAGTTCATCTTCCAGATGCTCGAACAGGTGGATCAGGTCCTGCTTGGCGGCCGGGTGGGTTTCCTTGGGAATATTGAGGAATTCCGGCGGTGTCTCGTC
The DNA here is from genome assembly GCA_016776525.1 of Rhodospirillales bacterium. Lineage (GTDB taxonomy): Bacteria > Pseudomonadota > Alphaproteobacteria > Rhodospirillales > JADHTD01 > JADHTD01. The sequence continues at coordinate 4,522 of JADHTD010000043.1, read as the reverse complement.
GGCGGCGATAAACCATTCATAACCGGTGACGAAAACCGCCTGGGCCAGGTTGAGCGAGGTAAAGCCTGGATTGAGCGGCACCATGAGGATGGCGTCGGCCAGGGCTATATCGTCATTGTCCAGGCCGCTCGATTCCCGCCCGAAAAGAACGCCGGTACGGACCCCGGTCTCGGCGTCGGTCCGCATGGCGGCCGCTGCCCGCCGCGGTGTCTGCACGGTCTTGGTCGAATCCCGGTCCCGGGCCGTCGCCGCATAGAGCCGTTGCAGACCGGCGACGGCTTCTTGTGTGGTTTCGAAAATGCGGGCGGCTTCGATGACGCCGGCGGCCCCGACCGACGCCGCCAGGGCCTTGTCGTTGGGCCAGCCGTCGCGGGGCCGGACGATGCGCAGGTCGGTGAGGCCGCAGTTGAGCATGGCGCGGGCCACCATGCCGATATTTTCGCCCAGTTGCGGTTCGACCAGGATCACCGCCGGGGCGAGGCCGTCCTCTTCCGTTTCATTCTGGGATCGGGTGCGGTCGGTTCCCGCCATCGGACTGGCTTCTATTGGGCGCCGGGGACGGGCACGACAGTAGCGCCGTCCCGGAACAGCTTGTAGATGATGCTGTCGCGGAGCGCGTTATAAGAGGCGTCGATGATGTTGGCGGAAACGCCGACCGTCGACCAGACGGTGCCGTTCTTGTCGGCGGATTCGATAATCACCCGGGTGACGGCGCGGGTGCCTTCGGTCGGCGTCAGGATACGCACCTTGAAATCGACCAGCCGCAGGTCGGCCAGTTCCGGGTAGAGCGGCGTCAGCACCTGACGCAGGGCGGCGTCCAGGGCATTGACCGGCCCGTTGCCTTCGGCGACGGCCATCGATTCCCGATCGCCTGCCAGCATCTTGACGGTGGCTTCCGAGAGCGTGATCAGTTCGCCCTTGGCGTTCCAGCGCCGTTCGTCGATGACGCGGAAACTGCTGCAATGGAAATAATCCGGCACCTCGCCCAGGGCGCGCCGCGCCAGCAGTTCGAAACTGGCATCGGCGCCGTCATAGGAATATCCCTCGAACTCCATCTCCTTGACGATTTCCACGACCCGGTCGACTTTCGGATCCTTGGGGTCGATCTCCAGGCCGATCTCGCGGAAGGAAGCCAGGATATTGGCCCGTCCCGATTGATCGGAGACGACGATGTGGCGGAAATTGCCGACCGTTTCCGGGTTGATGTGCTCGTAACTGGCCGGGTCCTTTTCCACCGCCGAGACATGCAGGCCACCCTTGTGGGCAAAGGCGCTTTCGCCGACATAGGGCGCACTGCGGTTCGGCGCCCTGTTGAGACGCTCGTCGAAGCTATGCGAGATATGGGCCAGATGGCTCAATTCTTCTTTTTTGATGCCGGTCTCAAAACCCATCTTCAACATCAGCGACGGGATGATGGTGATCAGGTTGGCGTTGCCGCAGCGCTCGCCGAGGCCGTTGAGGGTGCCCTGCACCTGGCGGCAACCGGCGCGCACCGCGGCCAGGCTGTTGGCCACCGCATTGCCGGTGTCGTCGTGGCAGTGGATGCCCAGGTTTTCGCCGGGGATGTGCTGGGTGATTTCGGTGACGATTTCCTCGATCTCATGGGGCAGGGTGCCGCCGTTGGTATCGCACAGCACGATCCAGCGGGCGCCGGCTTCAAAAGCGGCTTTGATACAATTGAGGGCAAATTCCGGGTTGGCCTTATAGCCGTCGAAAAAATGCTCGGCGTCGAATATCACCTCTTTGACCTGTTTTAAGGCCTGTCTGGTGCTGTCGGCGATCATCGAGATATTTTCATCGTGTTCGATATCGAGGGCCACATCGACATGGAAATCCCAGGTCTTGCCGACCATGCAGACGGTATCCACATTGGCCGTCAGGATGGCCTGTAACCCGGGGTCATTGGATGAACTGCGCCCGGCCCGCCGGGTCATGCCGAAAGAGGTCAGGATGGATTTCTTAAGCTTCGGCGGATTGGCGAAAAAGGCGTCGTCGGTCGGGTTGGCGCCTGGCCAGCCGCCTTCGATATAATCGACTCCCAGGCGGTCGAGTTCATGAGCAATGGCCTCCTTATCGGCGGCATTGAAGTCGACACCCTGGGTCTGCGCTCCGTCGCGCAACGTGCAATCGTATAGATAAACGCGCTTGTCGCTCATCGTTTTACCAATCCATTCAACGGAATGCGGGAGAATGCCGAATTTAGTGCACCTGCACAAGAGTTTCCGCACAACCGGGTTGAGGCCCTTGTTGCTTCATAAGTGGTTGCTTTTACAGGAGACACATCACACATAGAGAGTATTGCCCGGTCCAGGCGTCATGATCCTGTTCGATTATTCTTAACCGGAGCATGAATACGATGGTACACTGGGCGGCACGCAATGCCGCCGGAATCGGATAAACAGAAGCCAGAAAACGCCCGCCCATGACCGAAATCGCCGCACAATCCGAATATGACGAAAACAGCCCGGAATTCCAGGCCTTCCAGGAAAAAGTGCGCGGCACCAATGTCAGCGAGCAAAGCCTGCTGGCCACCGATTACCTCAACCATTTCAACGAAATCATCATGACCCTGGAAATGGTTCCCGACATGCCGGAACTGCTGGAAGAAGCCAAGGGCTGGCAGCCCAAGCACTACAAACAGCATTTCGAAGACAGCACCATCGCCGACAAGGACCTGGCCATCGAGGTCTATGATTACGTTCCGGCAAAACTCAAGAAACCCTTCGAGCAGACCATCGAACAGGCCAACAAACTGGTGCTGGCCGCCGTCGACCGCCTGGAAAAGGAAATCGAAGGCGGCAATGACCCGATGGTGCGGGCCACCGCCACCACCGTGTCGCGGCTGCTGCAAAAACTGATGGACCATGCCTCGGCCAACATCCACGGCAGCGAGACCACCATGGACCAGACGGAGATTGATGACCTCTTAGGTTGATCCCTCAGGTGCCGGACTTTCTTATGAATTGCGCTCAAGCGCCGCGCTGGCTGCACTCCCACTTGGTCGTTAGTCGCTACGCTCCCTTTATTCCGGGGGCAGTTGGTGGGGGTCAAGCTCCAGAAAATCAAGCCAGCCGGTCGAAGGTGTCCTTGCGCAGGTCGATGAATTCCCGGATCTGCGTAAAGCGTCCGGTTTTCTTGTCCATGGTCCCACGGGCGCCGATCGAACCGCTGGGGCTGTCGCCAATGGCCCCGTTGATCAATCCCAGTACGCCCAGACGGTAGAGCCCGTCCTCATAAACGCTGACCTTGATGGTCGGATGCCCAGCCAGGCGTTCGTTGCAGTCGACCCGCATGTTGACCAGCCGGGTAATGGCGTCGGCGTCGCGGGCCAGGGCTTCGTTGAGAACGCGGATGGCGTGGGTTACGGGATCGTCCATATCCTCCAATATTCCTTTTATTGCCGGAGCGTCAACCGCCCGTCACGGACCTCATAAGAAGTCAGCCGGTCGAGGAAACTCATGCCCAACAGCGAGCGGTTCATGGCCGCCCCGTTGACCGAGGCCCGAACGTCGCGCACCTGGATGGGGCCGACGTCGATGGTACGAAGGCGCACCGGCGCCCCCATCACCTGCCCGTTGGCGGTGCGATAGACCTTGTCGAAACGCAGCGCCTTGAAATCAAACCCCAGGCGTTTGGCATCGGCCGGGCTGAGCACCACGTCGCTGGCCCCGGTATCGACCAGGAAGCGGATCGGCACGCCGTCGACCTTGGCCTCGACGATAAAATGACCGCCGCGCCCGGCGACGAAGGAGGCCGCCCCGCTGCTCACCGTTCCCTGGTGGGGCACCAGTTCCCCGGCAAGGCGCTGCCACACCGACCCGGCCTCATGGCGGAAACTGTAGCCCAGCAGCAACAGCGCCCCGATGGCCAGCCAGACCGAGGCGTGACGCAGGGCCTGGCCGGGCCGGGCCCGGATGCGGACGATGAGGCTGCCGCCCAGCAGGGCCAGGAAACCTATCTTATAGACCAGGCCCATCTGCGCCTGTTCGTCTTGCAGGGCTTCCGGGTAAAGGTCGGCGAAATAGAGAATGATGCCGGTCAGCACCGCCCCGGCCAGCACCAGCCACAGCCACAGCGGGCCCCTCGGCCTGCGGCGCGGACCTTGCGGTGGCGGAGACCAGGGTGACGGTTGCGCCATGAAAGGTGTTCCTTGGGGTCAGCCCCGTTTCCAGGTGGTGCCGTCCGGGCCGTCTTCGAGGACGATGCCCTGGGCGGCCAGTTCGTCGCGGATGCGGTCGGATGCCGCGAAGTCCTTGTTGGCCCGGGCTTGCGAGCGTTCGGCAATGAGGCGCTCGACCTCGGCTTCATCAACATCTCCAGCCGATTCTGGGGCCCATTTAAACCAAGCCTCGGGTTCTTGTTGTAACAGACCTAAGATTTCCGCCGAAGATAAGAGATTTGTTTTAGCGGCGACCTTTGAGCCATGCTCCGTTGCTTCATTCAAGGCATCCAAGCAGCGGTGCAAATGGCTGATTGCCAGTGGCGTATTAAGGTCATCTAAAAGACCGACCAAACTTGCAGG
>JADHTD010000042.1 GCA_016776525.1 Rhodospirillales bacterium | reverse complement strand
CTGTAGAGGAAGCAGTCCCGGAAGTCGTCCCGGAAGCGGTCCCGGCGGAAGCCCCCGGCGGCATGACTCCGATGGTCTGGGCCACCGGCTTGATCATCGCCGTCCTTATCGTCTTGCTGTATTTCGCTTATACCTAGGGCCCACCCTTGACGGGTGGAGGAAACAATCCGATTTTCTAGGCTGAACCCGGAAGCCTGCACCCCTTTCGGAGCCTTCGGGAATGGAGAACGACTGTTCACATGTCGGATCAGGATCAAGTCTTAAAGCAGGCCGTTGATTGGCTGGCGGACGGCAAGGGTGTCGCCCTGGCCACCGTCGTCGGCACCTGGGGGTCTTCGCCGCGTCCCATCGGCAGTCAATTGGCGGTGGCCGATGACGGGGCTTTTGTCGGTTCCGTATCGGGGGGCTGCGTCGAAGGGGCGGTGGTCAAGGAAGCCCTGGAAACCATCGATCAGGGGAATTCCCGGCTGCTGGATTTCGGCGTCTCCGACGAACAGGCCTGGGAAGTCGGCCTGGCCTGTGGCGGCGAAATGAAGGTCTTCGTTGAAAAGGCGCCGGACTCCGCTTTGCTCAATCGCCTCATTACCGAACGCCCGCTGGCCCTGGCCACCCACTTGGACAGCGGCGCCCTGGCACTGATTGACGCCGAACAGGCCAGCGGCGGCCTGGATCTGGACGGGGACACATTGGCCGCCGCCCGGCGCGCCCTGGATGAAGACCGCTCAACAACACTCGAGTCAGCGGCAGGTCCGGTCTTCGTCAACGTTTTCGGCACGCCGCTGCGGATGATCATTATCGGCGCCGTGCACATCGCCCAGTCCCTGGCCCCTATGGCCCGCATGGCCGGCTTTGCGGTAACCGTCATCGATCCGCGCCGGGCCTTCGCCACCGATGAACGCTTTCAGGGCATTACGCTCCGTTCCGACTGGCCGGACGAAGCCCTGGAAGAACTGGTCCCGGACAACCGCACCGCCGTCGTCACCCTGACCCATGATCCGAAGCTGGACGACCCGGCCCTGGAAATCGCCCTCAAGTCCGATGTTTTCTACATCGGTTCGCTGGGCAGCCGCAAAACCCACGCCAAACGCCTGGGCCGCCTGCGCGACAAGGGCTTCGACGAAGAAACCCTGGGCCGCATCCATGCCCCCATCGGGTTCGATTTGGGCGGCCGCAAGGCGCCGGAAATAGCCGTTTCCGTCCTGGCCCAGGTGATCGCCGCCCGCTACGGCAAGGACGGCGGCTGATGTCCGCTGAAGAACCGCGCGTCGCCGCCGTTATCCTGGCAGCCGGTCAATCGAAACGGATGGGCGGCATCAACAAACTGCTGGCCCGGGTCGACGGCGTTGCCTTGACGGCGCGTGTCGCCGATGCCGCCCTGGCCTCGGTGGCGGACCCGGTTATCGTGGTCACCGGATTTGAAGCCGATGCCGTCGTTAAAAGCCTCAAAGACCGTTCCGTCAGCATCATCCACAACGAGGCCTATGAAGACGGCATGGGAACATCCTTGAAATGCGGCATCAAAGCCTTGGCCGACGACATCGACGGCGCCGTTATCTGCCTGGCCGATATGCCGGAGACCACGGCCACCACCATCGACCTGTTGATTGACAGCTTCGATGCCGGCGACAAAGCACCGATCTGCATCCCCACCTATCAGGGGAAACGGGGTAACCCGGTGCTGCTGCCCCGCTGGCTGTTCGAAGACGTCCAAACCCTGGCCGGTGACGAAGGCGCGCGCACCCTGATCCGCCAGCATGCCGAGGCCGTCAAATCGGTCATCTTCGACAGCGGCAGCATCCTGTCCGACATCGATACCGTGGAGGATATGGAAAAACTGGCCAAAGGCCAGAACGGCGCCGCCGTCCATCAGATCGTGCCGCACGAGGATTTCCCCTACCAGGAGAAGATCCTCGACCTTGCCGACGCCGAGACCGGCCACGGACAACTGGACGAGCCGGACGCCACAGTGACCGCCGACAATCCCTTTTGCGGCGACCGCATCACCTTGGACCTCAAGGCCAGCGGCGGCGTCATTACCGAGATCGCCCACAAGGTCCGCGGGTGCCTGTTGTGTGAAGCCGCGGCCAGCGTCGTCGCCCGGGCCGGCCCCGGGTCTGCCGCCGGCGACCTTCTGCAGGTGGCCGAAGTTCTGAAACATATGCTCACGGAAAACGGCGACCCGCCAACCGGCCCCTGGCACGACCTAGATGCCTTTATCCCGGTGCGGGACCACAAAAGCCGCCATGATTGCGTGCTGCTGCCGATTGAGGCGGCTTTGCAGGCATTGCAGAAAATTGAAAAGGACGCTGCGGATTGAGGGCCGGTCCGGAAAAGGCGCCCCGTCAGGTTTTTATATCAATCAATTCCCGGGACATTTCCTCCGCCGTGCGGATGGTTTCGATATTCGCCCGGTAGGCGTTCTCGGCGAGGATCATGCGGACGAATTCGGTGGCGATATCGACGGCGCCGTCTTCCAGGATGATCGGCTGCACGCCGCCCGGGGTATAGGTGCCGCCCCCCGCTTGCACGCTGGCGACGGTCGACGACTGGACTTGCGATGCCGCGTAGTCCGCCGTCTGGGCATTGACGATATTGTTGGCCGCCGCCGCCAACCGGACCATGTTGTCGGTAAGGCCGGAAACCACTGAACTCAAAGCGCCGCTAATGCTCATTCGTCAAATCACCAACTGTAAAACCAAGAGCCTCTTCTCCAGGCTCAAAGACCATGATACGCCTGACGCTCAACAACCGCTGTGACCCCGGTCACAGCAGGCCTTAACGCAACAAAAAACCGGCTGAGGATGCCGGTTGAAAACGGTCTTAATTTTTTTAACAAACGTTACAGGGTCAGCGACAAAGTCTGGCCGGTCCGCTGGATTTCGCCCCGGATCACACGGATGTTGGATTCATAGGTGCCGATGGCCTTATTACGGCTGGTGCTGACCTTCGGCATCATCCGCATGTCTTCTTCAAATTCCATCGACGTGAAGATATCGGAGGCTTCGAAAATGGCGGCAAAATTCTGCGTCGAGGTGTCCAGCACCCCGGACCGTGTCTGGTTGGAGTTGTTCTCATCACCTGCCGCATGGTGGGATTGGGCATAGTTGTAGAACTCATCAAAGGTGGTCATCGTGCCGTCATAGGAAAGTTCGGCCGACGGGCTCAATTCATCGAGTTCATTGGGATTGAAGGTAGACGCACCCGTCGCCCCGGCCCCATGCCGGGACGGCCCGGGACTGTTGGTCCGGGTCGGTGCTGCGTTCACAGACGCTGGCGCTGTGCGTACGATCAGAGCCATAATTTATCCCACATATTCCCACATCGTAACAACGCTGCCCGGGCACACTACCCGGCAACATACATTACGACACGTTTAATATAGTTGTTTTTACCTATAGTTTCAATGATTTAGTTGTTACGTACCCGTAACAACCGGGCCCTCTCCATTTATCCGTTTGTTATCAAGGAGAAGGCCATTATTGAGGGCCGGTGGTTATTTTGAGAAAGTCGATAACGGCACCGGCAACGCCGAAATCATAGAGATTGTTGTGCCCCGCCCCGGCAATCCACCGATTCTCCTTCGGAGGCCGGGCCCGTTCGTATAATCGCACGCCAAAATCAAAAGGAACCGTGCGGTCCTGCTCTCCGTGGACAACCAACAGGGGGGATTTGACGTCGGCAATCAGGGACGCCGACGGATACCCATCCTTGAGAAGCCAGCGGGCCGGAACGTAGGGGTAATGGTATTGAGCGGCGTCCCCCATGGAGGTAAACGGCGCTTCCAGAACCAGAGCCGCCGCCGGCATTGATTTCGCCATTTCCCAGGCTATGCGGACGGCGACGCCGGAGCCCAGGGATTCGCCGTATAAAACAATTTTTCCGTTATTAATCCCCTGCTCTTTCAAAAAAGACAAAGCCGCCCGGCCGTCGGCGTAGAGCCCCACTTCCGTTGGCGAACCGCCATTCCCCCCATAGCCCCGGTAGCCGGCCAACAAGACCCCCAGTCCGGCATCCAGGTAGGGACGGGCCTTATGGCCCCGGTCGCTGATATTTCCGGCATTACCCTGGAAATAGACAAGGGTCGGCAGGCCTTGGGCGGCGGGCGCATACCAGGAAGTATGACTGAAACCATCTTCAGTGAAGGTTTTTACGGCCCGCATTTCGGCGACACCGGCAGCCGACGGTGAGGATAACGAAGCATCCGGGTAATAGAGGAGATTACGCTGGAACAGGTATAGGCCGCCGACAAAGGTCACATAGGTGAGGACAATAAAACCGGTAAAGCTGAGCATACCCCGACCCTTCGACCTGTTGTGCAAAACACGTCCGTCTTCAGGGGAGTTCACAGCGGAAATGCGCTGCGCTGGGCGTCATCAGCGGACATAGGCCCAAATCCTGATGCGAATAGACGGCGACTTTTTTGTATTTCGCGCATTCCGCAATGGCCAGGTCGCGGATTATTTTCGGTGTCGTCTTGCGGCGGGTATAGCAGACGACGGCTTCGCTAATGTCTTCCGGGCCCTTGGCAAAGGTTGCCGATTCTCTGTTGAACATGTCTGCCCTATAGACATAGGGGCTGGTATCGGCGCAGGCACTCAAAACAACAGTGCTTGCCGTCATGACCACTGGAATTATGAAGGCCTTCCAACGCATGTGACTTCTATACCCTCTTTCGGCGGCGTGGACAATTGAAGCGGCTTTTTAGGAGCCACCATGAGCAGACACCAGCATATCACAGATTTCCCGTACGGCGCCGGCGCCGCCTTTACGCTCCGTAATGTAACAGGCGGCCTCTTTGATTTCCGCCACCGCGTCGGCAACGGTCAGCGGACAGCCGATGGTTTGCAGTAAGGCCAAGTCATTGAGGTCATCGCCCATATGGGCAACGGCGGAAAGTTCGATATCAAGGCCCTCGCACAATCCTTGCAGGGTCGCCAGTTTATCTTCGACACCGACAAAGACATGCGGAATACCCAGCACTTCGCCGCGGTGGTGGATGGCCGGGGTGGCGCTGGCGGTGATGATGGCAACCTCAACCCCGGCATTGCGGGCCCGTTTCATACCGAGGCCGTCCTTGACGTTGAATTTGCGCAACTGGCTGCCGTCGTCGGCAAAATACAGGCCACCGTCGGTCAACACGCCGTCCACGTCCAGGGACAGAAGCCTGACCCCGGCCAGCCTTTCCAGAAGTTCATCACGGGAGAGCTTACTCATGGCCGCCTGTCCTCTGCCGATATCGTCAGAGACCCAAATAGGCCTCTTTCACCTTATCGTCTTCTAGCAGAGCCAGACCGCTGTCGGAAAGAACAATACGACCGGTTTCAAGCACATACCCCCGGTCGGCGATGGAAAGAGCCGCATTGGCATTCTGTTCAACCAGGAAAATTGTCGTTCCCTGCTCTTTCAGCGACTGGATGGTGGCAAAGATTTCCTCCACCAGAGTGGGCGCCAAGCCCATGCTCGGCTCGTCCAGCAGCAACAATTTCGGCTTTGCCATCAGAGCCCGGCCGATGGCCAGCATCTGTTGCTGCCCGCCGCTCAGGGTTCCCGCCGGCTGGGCCTTTTTTTGGCGCAGGATCGGGAACATATCGAACATAACCTCGAGATCCTCGGCCACCTGGCCGCGGGGACGGGTAAAACCGCCCAATTGCAGGTTGTCTTCAACACTCATCGGTCCAAACACCTGGCGGCCCTCGGGCACCTGGGAAATACCGATTTCAACGCGCCGGTCGGCGGCCAGGCGGGTCAGGTCGTCACCGGCAAAATGGATGCTGCCATGGGATGACGGCTGGATGCCGGAAATGGTTCGAAGCAGGGTCGTCTTGCCGGCACCGTTGCCGCCGACCAGGGCAACCAGTTCGCCTTCGGAAATCTCCAGGTCGACGCGGTGCAGGGCCTGGATGCGCCCGTAATGGGTGGACAGCGCCTCGATCTTCAGCAGCGGGCCGTTCGGCGATTTGGGATCAGGCTGCATGGCCGCCTCCAATGGCGCCGGATCCCAGATACGCGGCAATGACGTCGGGATTGGCGCGCACCTCCCGGGCTGTTCCTTCGGCCAGTTTTTTGCCGTAATCCAGCACCAGGATGTGATCGGAAATGCCCATCACCAGATGCATGTCATGTTCGACCAAAACGACGGTAACCCCGGTTTCGGAAATTTTGCGGATCAACTCGTCGATTTCCGCCGTTTCAGAGGGGTTGAGCCCGGCCGCCGGTTCATCGAGCAGCAGGATTCTCGACTTGGCGGCCATGGCGCGGGCGATTTCCAGACGTTTCAGGGCGCCATACGGCATGGAAGAGGATTCCGACCCCACATACTGGCCCAGCCCGACAAACCGCATCAGGTCGGCAGCCTCTTCTTCCGCCTGGCTTTCCTTGGCGGCAATGCCGCCCAGGCGAAACAGGGCCGGAAACAACCGGCGGTCGAGATGCAGGTGCAGACCGACCATGACGTTTTCCAGGGCCGACATATTGAAAAATATTTGCAGGTTCTGGAAGGTCCGGGACATGCCGAGGGCCGCCAATTGATAGGGCGCCAAGCCGACGATGTCTTTATCGTCGAAGGCGATTCTGCCCTGGGTCGGCGTATAGATACCGGTTATCAGATTGAACAAAGTCGTCTTGCCCGCACCATTGGGGCCGATGATCGAATGAATTTTCCCCTGGTTGATGGTGAAGGATAAATCCTCGACCGCGTGCACGCCGCCAAAAACCTTGCTCAGATTTTCCACTTTCAAGAGGCTCATGAGGCGGCATCCTCCTGCTGTGCGGCCGGACGGTTTAAGATTTTTCCGATCAGGCTGGGCACCAGGCCCTTTGGCATGAAGATCATAACCAGCATCAGGATGAGGCCGAAAATCATATGCTCATATTCTTCAAACTGTGTCAGCAATTGCGGCAGCACGGTCAGGATCGCCGCCCCGATTACCGCCCCATAGGTCGAGGCCATGCCCCCCAGAACGACCATAGTGACCAGTTCGATGGATTTGAAGAAACCGACATCGGCGGGCGTCACAAACCCCGTGTAATGGGCGCCGAGGCTGCCGGCAAGGGAGGCGAAAACCGCAGAGATGACGAAGACCAGGGCCTTATAGTGTCCCGTATCGACGCCGGAAACTTCCGCCGCCACTTCCGACCCGTGGACAGCTTTCAAAGACCTTCCGACAGGCGATTCAATAATATTGAGCGCCAGCCAGACACAGAATACGAGCAATACCCCGACCACCCAGTACCAGATTTGCTCTCCATAGATCTCGTAACCGAAAGCCGTCAGCGGCGGCACCGTCATGCCGTCCGGACCGCCGGTGAGTTCCTCTTCCTGGTTCATGACGATGGAGATAATGATCCCCAGTCCCAGCGTCGCCATGGCCAGGTAATGCCCCTTCAGTTTGAGGATCGGACGGGCCACGAGGAAGGCCAGCAATCCGGTCGCCACGGCGCCGACCGCCATGGCCAGGAACGGCGGCCAGCCGAGATGGGTGGTCAGCACCGCCGAACTGTAAGCGCCGAGCCCGAGAAAACCGGCATGGCCGAGACTGATTTGTCCGGCATAGCCGATCAGCAGGTTGAGACCGATGCAGACGATGGCGTTAAAGCCGGCCAGGATGGCCACATCGAAATAAAAATTGTTGGGGAAGAACAACGGCAGGACCGCAATAACGGCCACCAAGGCCATCAGTCCGCCAGTCCGCGGGGAATTGAGCCTGTGCATCAGACGCGATCCGTCCCCGGCCGCCCCAAAAGGCCGCTCGGCATGAAGAAAAGGACCAGCAGGATAATCACAAAGGCGATGGCGTCCTTGTATTCGGACGATATGTACCCGGCCCCCATGGCCTCGGCGATGCCGACGATCAGGCCGCCCAGAATGGCCCCGGAGAAGTTACCGAGCCCGCCCAGGATGGAGGCGCAGAACCCTTTCAGGCCGAGCATGATGCCAACTTCATAATAGGTCGCCGAGATCGGCGCGATCAGGACGCCGCCCATGGCGCCCAGCATCGCCGACAGGCCGAAGCTCAACATCAGAATCTGCTTGGTGTTGATGCCGACCAGTTGTGCCGCCAGCGGGTTATGGGCGGAGGCCAGCATCGCCTTGCCGAGTTTGGTATGGCCGAAGAAAAAAACCATGATGGTCACCAATACCACCATACCGACCAACACCCAGATGCTCTGCGGCAGGAGGGACGCGCCTAAGATGATAATCGGCTCATCGCCGGTAAATGGCGGCAGGGCGTGGAATTCCTTGTCCAACACCACCTGCGCCAATCCGCGCAGGAAAATAGAGGCGCCGATGGTGATGATGATCATCGTCACCACGGAAGAATCGCGGGCCGGCTCGATGGTCAGTTTTTCCAGCAGCAGCCCGATGCCGACGGTAATCATAACCGCCAGGAAAACGGCGATCGGCATCGGCAGCCCCGCCGATATAAGGGCGACCGTCGCCATGCCGCCCAACATGACAAATTCACCCTGGGCGAAATTGATCACGTAACTGGCGTTGTAGATGATCGAAAAACCAAGGGCGACCAGGGCATAGGCAGCGCCGACGGTGACTCCGGAAAAGAGAAATTGAAGGAATTCGGCAAGCATGATGGTTATGGGGTCTCCGTTTCCGCCTGCGGCAAACGTTCACGGTTCCAGTGAATGCTTTTCAGCAGGGTCTGGATGGTGATCGACATCAGTGTGCCCCGGGCAATGCTGTCAATTTCCTGCATCGCCATGCACAACGCCTGGCCGATATCGGTATCGTCGCCCGGTTCCGGGTTGATCAGGCAATCGGCATCGATGTCTTCAAAAATCTTGATGACATCGAACAGCGTCGCCCGTTTGGCATTGCCGGAAAACCGGTAGCCGCCACCGGCACCGCGCACCGATTCGACCAGACCGGCCCGGCCGAGGTCGCGCAGCACCTTGGCCAGATGATTGGACGACAGGCTGTACTTATCGGCAATTTCCGTGGCCGAAAGCTGGCGTTGCGGATCGCTGGCCAGTTCCAGAACCGCGAACAAGGCGCAGCGGGTTGCTTTCTGAAGTTTCATCGTCTCATCCCCCGGAGCAGGTGACAGGTCATTGCGGACAGATCAGCCATCGGTCAGGTGTTTTTCCAACTGAATAAAAGGGCCGCCCTTCATACCCTGGCTGCGGAAAAAGGACATGTTCAGGTGGTCGTCGACGGGCAACATGGTGCGCACCATGTCGACGCCGATTTCCGAAAACTTTCCGCAAATGGATTCAAAAAGGCGGCTGGCGACGCCGCCCAGGCGGACGTCCGGATCGACACCCAGGGCGAAAATCCAGCCGCAGGGCGGTGACCCGAATTCCCAGGCCCGGACCTCGCCAATGATGAAGCCGATAAACTTTTGATCGCGTTCGGCGATGAGAAAAAAGCGGCCGTTGCGTCCCCCGTAACGTTCGAACATATCGTTCCAATAATCGGGTTTTGCCAAGCCGGTAATCGTTTGGTCCAGGCTGATGACCGACGGTACGTCACTCGGGACAGCCGGGCGTATGGATTCCCGGTTTGCGCTGGCCCGCGTCTCTGAAGATGCTGTTCCGGTCTCCAAGTTCGTTCCCCTGTTTGAATCCCCTGCTCGAAATTCCAGTTTTTATAACCGGTCTAAAAAAAGAGTCGGCTTGTTGTTGACAGCATGTTATGTCTTCGCCTAAATGTAAATAGGCATTTTGGTACCGATTTACATCAAAGGGCCGTAAAATGCTTGAAAGTCCTCAAAAACCACCACTTTGATGGGAAAAATAGGGAGGCTTTCGATGCCGGACAACAATGGACGGTTTTTGAAACAACTATTTAATGATTGAGGATACCTGTTCCTGATGATCGATTTTGCTACCCACCCGGACCAGTACAAGCACTGGAAACTGGAAACCGACGGTTCGGTCGCCACCCTGACCATGCAGGTCAGCGAAGACGGCGGCCTCAAGCCCGGCTATGAACTGAAATTGAATTCCTATGACCTGGGCGTCGATATCGAACTCTACGACGCTTTGCAGCGATTACGCTTCGAATACCCGCAAGTCGGCGCCGTCGTCGTCACCTCGGCCCTGGAGCGGGTCTTCTGTTCCGGCGCCAACATCCGCATGCTGTCGCAATCCCAGCACGCCGAGAAGGTGAATTTCTGCAAGTTCACCAATGAGACGCGCAATTCCATGGAAGACGACAGCGACAACGCCGCTAAGAAATATATCTGCATGGTCAACGGGACGGCTGCCGGTGGCGGCTACGAGTTGGCCCTGGCCATGGACCACATCATGTTGGTCGACGATGGCTCCAGCACCGTTTCCCTGCCGGAAGTGCCGCTGCTGGCCGTGCTGCCCGGAACCGGCGGCCTGACCCGGGTCGTGGACAAAAGGAAAGTGCGCCGCGACCATGCCGACTTCTTCTGCACCGTCACCGAAGGCATCAAGGGCAAACGGGCGCTGGATTGGAAACTGGTCGACGAGTTGGTGCCGCGCTCCAAACTGGCCGAGGCGGCCATGGAGAAAGCCAAGACCTTCGCCGCCGAGGCCGCCCGCCCCGCCGACGCCAAGGGCCTGGAATTGACACCCTTGAAGAAAACCGTCAGCGACGACGCAGTCGCCTATGATCTGGTCACCATCGCCATCGACCGGGCCAACGGCGTCGCCGACATTACCGTCAACGGTCCCGACACCGAACAGCCCCAGGACGCCACCGGTATTCATGCCGCCGGTCTCGATTTCTGGCCGATGGCCCTGGCCCGGCAACTGGACGACGCCATCCTGCACCTGCGCCACAACGAACCGGAACTGGGCACTCTCGTACTGCGCACCCGGGGCGACGCCGACCTGGTGGCGGGCGCCGACAAGGCCCTGCTGGACAATGGCGACGACTGGCTGGTCCGCGAAATCACACTCTATCTCAAGCGCACCCTGAAACGCCTTGATGTCACCTCGCGCAGTTTCGTGACCCTGGTCGAACAGGGCAGCTGCTTCACGGGGACGCTGCTGGAACTTTTGTTGGTTGCCGACCGCAGCTTCATGCTTGAAGGGCAAGCAGAAGGCTCCAACCTGGCCGAAGCCACTGTGCGTCTTACTGAAGCCAACTTTGGCCCCTTCCCCATGTGCAACGGCCTCAGCCGCCTGGAAACCCGATTCCTCGACGAAAGCGGACGGCTCGATGATTTGAAGGCGGAAATCGGCAACGACATCGACGCCGAAGCCGCCGAGGAATTGGGGCTGGTCACTTTTATTCCCGACGACATCGATTGGGAAGACGAAGTCCGCATCGCCATTGAGGAACGCGCCAGCTTCTCGCCGGACGCGCTCACCGGCATGGAGGCCAGCCTCCGCTTTGCCGGACCGGAAACCCTGGAAACCAAAATCTTCGGCAGGCTCAGCGCCTGGCAGAACTGGATCTTCCAGCGGCCCAACGCGGTCGGCGACGAAGGCGCCCTCAAACTCTTTGGTACTGGACAACAAGCGAATTACGATAGGAAACGGGTATGAGCATCGATTACTCCGAGAAGATCCCCAACAACGTCAACCTCAACGACGACCGCCGTTTGCAGCGGGCCCTGGAAAAATGGCAGCCCGGCTACCTGCAATGGTGGAATGAACTGGGCCCCGACAACAGCACCAGTTACGACGTCTACCTGCGCACCGCCGTCAGCGTCGACGCCAAGGGCTGGGCCCACTTCGACCATGTCAAAATGCCCGATTACCGCTGGGGTATTTTCCTGGCGCCGGTGGAAGGCGAACGGGTCATCAACTTCGGCCAGCACAAGGGCGAACCGGTGTGGCAGGACGTGCCCGGCGAATACCGCGCCGAACTGAGGCGCCTGATCGTCACCCAGGGCGACACCGAACCGGCCTCGGTCGAACAGCAAAGGCTGTTGGGCAAGACCTGTCCGTCGCTCTATGACCTGCGTAACCTGTTCCAGGTTAATGTCGAGGAAGGCCGCCACCTATGGGCCATGGTCTACCTGCTGCACGCCCATTTCGGCCGCGACGGCCGCGAAGAGGCGGAAGCCATGCTGGAACGCCATTCCGGCGATCTGGACAAGCCGCGCATCCTGCAAGCCTTCAACGAGAAGACCCCGGACTGGCTGGCGTTTTTCATGTTCACCTACTTCCAGGACCGCGACGGCAAGTACCAGTTGGCGTCGCTGGCCGAATCCGGTTTCGACCCGCTGGCCCGCTCCTGCCGGTTCATGCTGACCGAGGAAGCCCACCACATGTTCGTCGGTGAGTCCGGCGTCAGCCGGGTGGTGCAGCGGACCTGTGAGTTGATGAACGAAAACAAGACCGATAATGCGCGCACCGCCGGCGGCATCGATCTGCAAACCATCCAGAAGTACATCAACTTCCATTTCAGCATCTGCCTCGACCTTTTTGGGCAGGAACTGTCGACCAACGCCGCCAACTACTACACCCAGGGCCTCAAGGGCCGCTTCCTGGAAACCCGCATCGACGACGACCATCTGCTCGCCGACGCTGCTTACCAGGTGCCGGAAATCAAGGGCGACGAAGTGGTCTTCACGGACGCCTCGGCGCTCAATGCCATCAACGAGAGGCTGCGCAACGATTATATCCAGGACAGCCAGCGGGGCATGGACCGCTGGAACAAGATCATCCGTGATGCCGGTATCGATTTTGAACTGACCCTGCCGCATCGCAGTTTCAACCGCGGTATCGGTACTTTCGCCGACGTCCACTTTACGCCGGAGGGACAGAAAATCAGCGGTGAGGAATTCGAGGCCCGCAAAGTCGAATGGCTGCCCACCGACGAGGACTTCGCCTATGTCTCCTCGCTGATGGTGGCGGTTACCGAACCCGGCAAGATGGCCAATTGGGTCGCCGCCCCGAAACGCGGCATCAACAACCAGCCAATCGATTTCGAATACGTCCGCTTCAATTGATGGAAATGTAAGAGCTATAATACCCAGAGATAAGGGCCGCCGGACCTAATAAAACCAACAACCGGCGGCCCTGAAATATCCTTTAGGGAGGGATGAAAACATGGGAGACCACACCATTTCGGTCGACACCTCGCAAAGCCCGACGGTGTTGACTTATTCGGACAATTTCAACGTCGCCGTGCCGTTCATTGACCGGCATATCGAAGAAGGCCGCGCCGACAAGGTGGTTATCCGCACCAACCGCGACCGGCAGGTGACCTACGGCGAACTGGCCGAGAACGTCAACCGCACCGGCAACGTGCTGCTCAGCCAGGGCATCAAGCCCGGCGAACGCTGCCTGATGATGGTTAAGGATTGTCCGGAATTTTTCTATGTTTTCTGGGGAGCCATCAAGGCCGGCATTATCGCCGTGCCCATCAATACCCTGCTGCGGTCCAAGGACTACACTTTCATGATCGACGATTCGGCGGCCACCGGCATCGTCTATTCGCCGGAATTCGCGGCTGAGGTGGAACCGGCCCTGGAAGCCGCCAGCAACAAGCCCG
>JADHTD010000041.1 GCA_016776525.1 Rhodospirillales bacterium | reverse complement strand
TCGCTCATTTTTCAATACCCTCAATCGCTTTTTCCGGAGCTTGGCCCTCACCGGTTGGGGTCGAGTCCCAACTAAAAATAAAGGCCGGACAAGAAAAAGGGGGATGCGGCAGGCATCCCCCTTTTTCTTGTCCGCGGTGCGGAATTTAACCGATCACTTGGCCAGTGTCCAATCGCCGTTGCGGATTTCAACCATCCGGAAGGCCGACAGGCCGAGGCCGAGATGATCCTTGGCGGACATGTTGACGACACCACCGGTGCCGACATAGCCGCTGGTTTTCTCGATCTCGTCACGCACTTTCGCCTTGTCCGTGGTGCCGGCCCGGGCAATCGCCGAGAGAGCGATCTGCAAGCCGTCATAGGCATGACCACCGAACGTGGAAACGGCGGAACCGGTTTCCTTTTCATAGGTGGCTTTATAAGACGTGGCGACAATCTTCTGCGGGTCATCACTGGAAAGCTTGTCGGCAAACAGCAGGGAAGCCGCCGGCAGGCGGACGCCTTCGGCGGCCTTACCGGCCAGTTCGATGAACTTCTTGGAAGCGACGCCGTGCGACTGGTACATCGGCACGCTGATACCAAGCTGCTTGTAGTTCTTGGTGACGATGGCTGGGCCCTGGCCGAAGCCGGGGTTGAGAACGGCCTGCACGCCGGGCGCATTTTTGATCTTGGTGAGCTGCGGCGTCATGTCGTTGTCTTTTTTGCCGTAGGATTCGTCAGCCACGATCTTGATGCCGTAGGCCGACGCCAGCTTCTTGCACTGGCCGCGCATGGATTTGCCGAAACCGCCGGAACCGGAAATCATGCCGACATTCTTGATGCCGCGCTTTTCCATGTCCTCGAAGATTTTGCCACAGGCCATTTTGTCGGTGTGCGGAGTCTTAAAGACCCACTTCTTGACCGGGTCAACGATAACCACGGCGCCGGCAAACGAGATAAACGGAATCTGGGCCCGCTGCACAACCGGCACCACGGCCATGGTCTGGCCGGAGGTGGAACCGCCGATAATGACGTCGACCTTGTCGTTTTCGATGAGGCGTTTGACGGCGGTCAGCGCCTTCTTCGGCTGATGCTGCACGTCATAGTGATAGAGCTTCAGCTGACGGCCGAGGACACCGCCCGACTTGTTGATTTTTTTGATATAAATTTCCAGGGTCTTCAATTCCGGGGCGCCCAGGAACGAGGCCGGTCCGGTCACCGACAGAAAGGTACCGATCTTGATCGGTTCCGCGGCGGTGGCCACAGACAGGCTGAGCCCGGTCAGGGCCAAGGCGGCGAAACCGCCCAGCAAACTGCGTTTAATTAAACTCTGATTCATAGTGAAACCTCCCATAGCGTGTTGTTTAGTATACTTGTTCGTTAACAGGCTGAACCTGTCTTAAGGACAGATCAGCGCCGTTTGGCCGTATTCTGCCTTGACCAACCGCAAACTGCACGAAAAAAAACCACATAACGAAAAAGGTTTTAAGTGCGAACAATTATCAAAAATGGAGCCCGGTTCAACTCCGGACCAAAACCAGCGTCCGCCAGCCGTCAATGTCGATCCGATCCAGAATCCGCAGGCCGAAGGGCCGGTAGGCCCCGGCCACCCGTGCCGCATCGCGGATTAGGAAACCGGACAGCACGAGAACGCCACCCGGCCTTAGGTTGGGGCTGAGCGTCCGGGCCATGCGCCGCAAAGGCCGGGCCAGGATATTGGAGACGATCAGGTCATAAGGCCCAGAGTCCCGTATCGCCCGGCAGTCGCCCCGGTGGGCCAGCACGGTGCGGACCTGCCGGTGGACTTTGTTGCGGATCATATTGCGGCGGCTGACGGCCACCGCTTTCGGATCACTGTCGGCGGCCACCACCTGGGCCCGGCAGGATTTCGCCGCCCCCAGTGACAGGATGCCGGAGCCGCAGCCCATATCCAGCACGCGGGCCTGGCGCTGCCCGCCGCTGAAGGCGTCGATGGCCATCAGGCAGCCCGCCGTCGTCGCATGTTCGCCGGAACCGAAGGCGGCGCCCGGATTGAGCCTCAGTTCGACAACGCCTTCCGGCACCGGCGACGGGTCGCGGGTGCCGATGATGAAGAAACGTCCAATACGGCGCGGCGGAAAGGATTTCATGTTTTCAGCCAGCCAGTCGCGGGGTTGCTCGCGGCGGATGGTGAACTCCGGTGCCGCCACCCCGGCGGCCGAGGCGGCGGATGCCAGGGCCGCGGCAATGAGACCGCGGTCGGGCTCAACCCCCAGGAAAGCATTGAGCGTCCACACCCCTTGTATGTCATCCCCGTCGGCAATCCAGGAGACGGAATCGCACAAGGGTTCGAGGGCGGCGCCAAAGGCCTCGACGGCGTCGGGTCCGGCGCTCAGTTGCACCCGCCACAGGGGAGTTTGATCGGTCATGGGGTTAATCCTAACACGGCACGGCAAAAAGCCGGACAGTCTTGCCCGGCTTATGATTTAACCTGATAGGCGATGAAGAAGTTGCGGCGATTGGCCCGGTTCAGACGGCCGGCTGCCGGTAAATCTCGCTGTCCGGCGTGCATTTGTGCCAGCGTTCCTCTTCCAGCCAGGCAGCCCGCTGGGCTTCGGCCATGGTATCGACAAGCGCCACTTGTTGTTTGTCGCGTTTCATATCGATAACGACCCACTTGGCGACAAGATCGTCATACGTCACGGAATAGCGCATGGTACGGGCTCCACAGTCCTTTTATTTCCCAATGAGGCCTAGTTTACAGGCGCAAGAGTCAACAAATGGTGAATCGATATGGTCAATAATTGGTAAATGTATGGATTGCCCCAAGATGGCCGCAGTCGAAACGGCCTGAATTTCAAGCAGCCCCTTTTTGGCCGGCGCCGATGGAGGGGATGAAATTGTCGGCATCCTGCTGATCGCGCAAGCGGCGGGACTGCTCTTCCAGGCCGCGCAGGGTATGGCGGCTTTCCTGGATACCGTTGATCTGGTGTTCGACGGTGCGCAGGCGCTTGTCCAGGTTGGTTACCTGCTGGTTCATTTCGGTAAGCGCTTTGGAGATGTTGGCCAGATGCGCTTTTTCAATATTTTGGGTATAGGCACTGATGCGCTTCATTGCCTCACCGGCAAAGCACACCGCCCCAAAGGCCAGAACAAACGCGAGGACAGCCAGAGTAATAACCATAAAGTCCGGATTCTCCTTTCCGAATCAGGACTCTAAAGGTGCCATCCGTTTCTCAATATTTGGTAAACAAATACGGCTGTATGTGTTTTTTTGTGACGCAGATTTTATTTCGGGAGCTTGATCCCAACCAGTGGGGGGCAAGTCCATAAAAAAACGAGACCTGTCCGGCCCTTGAGGACCCTTAAAATCCCGTTGCCCGGGATTTGCTATACGGCCTCGACGAAACCGGCCATCACTTTTTTGGTGCCGGCCTTCTCGAAGGCGATTTCCAGTTTGGAGCCGTCGATGGACTTGATCCGGCCATACCCGAATTTCTGGTGAAAAACCCGCTGCCCGGGGCTGAAATCGCCGCCCCCGGCACCGCTGTCGGCGGTCCGCCACGTGGCCTCGATCATCGGCTGGGCCCGGCGGCGCTTGAAGGCACGGGACGCACCGTTGCCGAAATAGGCCTGTTCTTCCTCCAGGCCGCTGCCCGCCGTGCCCCCGTAGAGGCCGGGCTGCACCGAGGCGTCGATATGGTCTGGCGGCAATTCATTGATAAAACGGGATGGCAGGGCGCTCTGCCATTGCCCATAGATGCGCCGGTTGGCGGCATAGGACACACAGGCCCGGCGGCGGGCCCGGGTCAGGCCGACATAGGCGAGGCGGCGCTCTTCTTCCAGACCGTTGAGCCCGGCGTCATCCAGGGCCAGTTGGTGCGGGAACAAACCTTCCTCCCAGCCGGGTAGGAAGACCGTATCGAATTCCAGCCCCTTGGCACCGTGCAGGGTCATCAACGAAACCATGTCGTCATTGGTGTTGTCTTCGTTGTCCATGACCAGGCTGACATGTTCCAGGAAACCGCCCAGGTTCTCGAATTCACCCAGGGCGACCATCATTTCCTTGAGGTTTTCCAGCCGGCCGGGGGCTTCCGGCGATTTGTCGCGTTGCCATTTCTCGGTATAGCCGCTTTCGTCGAGCACCGTTTCCGCCAGGTCGACATGGTCAAGCACGTCCATCTGGCGGCGCCAGCGGTCGAAGTCCTCCAGGAGATTGCCCAGGGCATTACGCATCTTGGGCTTCAGTTCGTCGGTTTCCAGCAGGCTGCGCACGGCGGCGGTCAGCGACACGCCTTCGGCCCGGGCCGCCATATGGATGGTTTGCAGGGTGACTTTGCCGATGCCGCGGCTGGGCACGTTGACGATGCGCTCAAAAGCCAAATCATCGTCCGGCTGCACGATGACGCGCAGATAGGCGATGGCGTCGCGGATTTCCAGGCGTTCGTAAAAGCGGGCGCCGCCGACGACACGATAGGGAATGCCCAGGGTAATCAGGCGTTCCTCGAATTCGCGGGTCTGGAAGCCGGCCCGGACCAGCACCGCAATCTGGTTGAGGGCATGGCCTTTGGAATGCAGGACCTCGATTTCGTCGCCGACGGTGCGGGCTTCCTCTTCACCGTCCCAGACGCCGATGACCCGGACCCGTTCGCCCTCGCCGTTGCCTTCCTCTGTAAACAATGTTTTGCCGAGCCGCCCTTCGTTGTTGGCGATCAGCCCCGAGGCGGCGCCCAGGATATGCGGCGTCGAGCGGTAGTTGCGTTCCAGCCGGATGACGCGGGCCCCGGGGAAATCCTCATCAAAACGCAGGATGTTGCCGATCTCGGCGCCCCGCCAGGAATAGATCGACTGGTCGTCGTCGCCAACGCAGCAGATGTTCTGCTGGCCCTGGGCCAGCAGGCGCAGCCATAAATACTGGGCGACGTTGGTGTCCTGGTATTCATCGACCAGGATGTAGCGGAATTTCTGCTGGTACTGTTTGAGGATCTCGGGCTGTTTTTGGAAGATTTCCAGGCACAGCAAAAGCAGGTCGCCGAAATCGGCGGCGTTGAGGGTTTTCAGCCGTTGCTGATATTGCCCGTACAGTTCCAGGGCCTGGCCGTCGGCCACTTCCGAACCCTCGGCGTCGGTCACCTTTTCCGGTGTCAGGCCGCGGTCCTTCCAGCGCTGGATGACGCCCAGCACTGTCCTCGGCGGCCAGCGTTTCTCATCGACACCGGCCGCTTCCAGAAGCTGTTTGACGAGGCGTTGCTGGTCGTCGGCATCAAGGATGGTAAAATTGGGTTTGAGGCCGACCGCCTCGGCGTGTTTGCGGATGATGCGCGCCCCCAGGGCATGGAAGGTGCCGACCCACCAGCCTTCCACCGGGCGGCCCAACAGGTCCGCCACCCGGTTTTGCATTTCGCGCGCCGCCTTATTGGTGAAGGTGACGGCCAGCATTTCCCAGGGCCGGGCCTTGCCCAGCACCAGGATATGGGCCAGGCGCGTGGTCAGGGCCCGGGTCTTGCCGGTACCGGCCCCGGCCAACATGAGGACCGGGCCTTCGGTGGCTTCGACGGCATCGCGTTGGGAGTCGTTGAGACCAACCAGATAAGGAGCCTCCACCGGCGCGGCGGGGGCCGGTGCGGCGGGAGCCCGTCCAGGGGGCGGTGGATCACTGAGGTCGAAGGGGTCATCCATGGCGACTATATAACATGCCGCTTGCGGCTATGTTAGGGGCCATCTTGCATCACATCTTTGTGTTGGATGCTTTTTTTTCGATCCCCATCAAAAAATAAGGCTACACTAATGTCACATCGGGGCCGGCACCGGCTTTGCACCTCCGGAGCAGGCCCCAACGGGAGCCGGGGAGGGCTGCCCATGATGACCTTATCAATTTTCAGAATTAAGACAGCCCGCCTGGCGGCGATTGCCGCCGCCCTGGGCGCCGCTATTCTGCTGTCCCTGCCGGTCGTCGCCGAAGAAACCGAAAATTCCGCCCGCGATATCCTCAAGGCGGTGGTCCGGGTCCACGCCACCATTCCTTCCGACGCCCGCACGGCGCCGGGGCTCGGCACCGAACGGGAAGGCAGCGGCATCCTGATCGACAATGAAGGCTTGGTGCTGACCATCGGGTACCTGATCCTGGAAGCCAACGGCGCCGAGATTACCACCGCCGACGGCAAGACCATACCGGCGGCCATCGTCGGCTACGACCATAACACCGGTTTCGGGTTACTCCGGGCCAGCCGGCAGACCGGCGTCAAACCGGCCCTTCTGGGTGATTCCGAAAACCTCAAGACCGGCAGCAGCGTGCTCGCCGTCAGCTTCGAAGGGGTCAAACCGCTGGTTCCGGCCCGGGTCACCGACCGGCGCACTTTTGCCGGATATTGGGAATACCTGCTGGACGACGCCATTTTTATTTCCCCGCCACACCTTCAGTACGGCGGGGCGGCGCTGTTTGACGCCAATGGGACACTGGTCGGCGTCGGCTCGCTGTTCGTCAATGACGCCGAAATTAAAGACCGGCCGGTTCCGGGCAACATGTTCGTGCCGATCAACGGCCTCAAGCCGATCTTGCAGGACTTGTTGGAACACGGCCGGCATCAGACACCGTCCCACCCCTGGCTGGGGGTCTACACCAACGAGATGGAAGGCCGCGTCTTCATCACCCGCACGGCACCGGGCGGCCCGGCGGAACGGGCCGGATTGCAGGCCGGTGACGTCATCATGGGGGTCGGCGGACGCCGCATTCGCAGCCTGGAGGATTTCTACCGCAAAGTCTGGAAGAACGGCGACGCCGGTGTTGAGGTGACGCTCGATATCCTGCGGCTGCAACAATCCCAGAACCTCGACATCCAGCAGATCACCATACAGTCCCTGGACCGCTATGACTGGCTGAAACTGAAGCCGAGTTATTAGGGCTGGAATTCACACCATACACAGACTATCTAAATACAAATTTAGAATCATTCCAAGGAACTCGGCCTTCGGTTAGGGTTGGAGCTGCTTTGGAAATGATCCGGATAATACGGTATGGGAAGAATAGGTTGAGGCAACAATGATCGAATGGAAAGACTCTTTAAGCGTCGGCGTCACCGTCATTGATAACGACCACAAGACCCTGATCGGTCTGCTGAACAGGTATCTCGAAGCCGTCGAGACAAAAAAGACCCTTTTGGTTAAAGAGGTTTTCCGCCAACTGGAACGCTATACCCATTATCACTTTGCCCGCGAAGAAGAGCTTTTGGCCCAATGCGGGTATGAGCAACTGGACGCTCACAAACATCGGCATGAAGTCCTCTGCGATTCGCTTCGCGATTATTATAACGATGTCCTCTGGGGCGCCGATGCCGAACAGGAGGCCGAAATCATAGCCTTCCTGAATTCATGGTTGACCGAACACATCATGGGCGAGGACTTCCAATACCGGGAATGCATGGCCAAACTGAACCTCGGTTAGGGACTGGGTCAAAGAGGCCGGTCCTCTGGCAGTGAAAGGGCGGGAGATGCCGGGAATGCTATTTTGATTTGACCGGGCGGCATGAGTGGGGCGGCATTTTCACATACTCGGCTATCTGTGCTAGGTTAACTCCCTGATCATTGAACCGGCTGAAAACAGACCGTCGTTTTGACGATGAGGATCTTAATAAAGCCAATTAGAAAGGCGAAGAAGACATGACCAAAGCCAGGGCCCGTGAGCGCGCCAAAGCGAAAGCGGCCGAGAAAGCCAGGAAGCGAAAAGCCAACGCCGACCAACCCGGCCCACCCCCCCGGCCGGGGCAATTTGATGCGGGCTCAAATTCGATCAAAGGACCGGGCGGCAATGCCAACACCAAGAACTTCGGCGTTCAGAAACGAGGGTCGGCGCGCTCCAATTAGAAACACGAGATTCCGCGCCCCTTAACCTTGGCTTGGGAACCTTAACGGATTTACGGTGCTCTTTTATTGGCGAACCGGCCCTTTAA
The DNA here is from genome assembly GCA_016776525.1 of Rhodospirillales bacterium. Lineage (GTDB taxonomy): Bacteria > Pseudomonadota > Alphaproteobacteria > Rhodospirillales > JADHTD01 > JADHTD01. The sequence goes on along the minus strand of JADHTD010000041.1, from coordinate 5,629 downwards.
TCCGTTCCAAATGGCGGAAAACCCACCAAAACAGTCCAAAAAGACCTCAAAATGCCCCAAAAAAGACTAAAATTGCGCTTTTTCGGGTAAAATGGTGCCACACCCCCGGTATTTAATGGATTACGGCTACTCTCCCCGTTCCTCGCGGCGTGTCGCCACCAGGGCCCGGGTATAGGCCCGCTGCACATCACGCACATGCAGGCACCCGACGAAGCGCATACTCTCGGTATCTTCGACGACGGCAATGTGTTCCTCGCCGGTATCGCGGATCATCTGCATGGCCGTTTCCAGATCGTCCGAGCGGCTCAACACCGGTGGATGCAAACGGGCCACGTCGTCGGCCTTGATGAGGTCATCCAGGTCATGGTCGAAGGCCGAATCGCTGAGGTCGGCAAGGGTGATGGTTCCTTCCAGTTCGCCGTTATCGCGGACCACGAACAGTTCCCCGTAGACACAACTTTGCAGCTTATCGCGGATGCTCTGCAGGCTGGTGTCGGGACTGACGACATCATCGGTGCGCACCAGGATGCCGCCGACCTTGAGGGATTGCATCAAAGTCCGCTCGAAACCTCCCTTGAGGTCAAGACCGCGGCGTTCCAGTTGGAAAGTGAAGAAGGAGCGCATGCCCAGTTGCTGGGTGATGACGGTAGCCACCACCACGGAAACCATCAGGGCCATGGTCAGGGCGTAATCGCCGGTCATCTCAAAGACGATCAACGCCGTCGAGATCGGCGCCCCGAGAACGGCCGCCGCCATCGCTCCCATGCCGGCAATGGTATAAGCCCCCGGCCCGGATGATAGTGTGGGGAAAATTTGGGTGGCGATGAGACCATAAGCAGCGCCCAGCATGGACCCGATGACCAGCGCCGGCGAAAAGATACCGCCGCCGAAACCGCCGCCGAGACTGATCGCGGTCGCCACCGTCTTGGCGAACAGGATGCCCAACAGCATGGACATCGAAAAAGCGTTGCCCATGGCGGCTTCGGTGGCGCCATAGCCGATGCCCAGAACCTGCGGAAACCCCAGTGCGATAATGCCGATCAAGAGGCCGGCGATGCCGGGCCGGACCCAATCGGGCACGGGCGATTGGGCGACCACTTTCTGCACTGACCCAATCCAGTGCATGAGCACCATGGCGACCAAGCCGCAAAGGATACCGAGACCGACGAAGGCCGGAAATTCGAGGAACGATTGAATGCTGTGTTCGGCGATGATGAAGGCCGGGAAATCACCGAAAAAAGCCCGCGAAATGGCAGTGCCGGTGACGCTGGCAATAACCGTCGGTGCAAAGGCGCTGATGGCGTAATGGCCGATCACCACTTCATTGGCGAACAAGGCCCCGGCGATCGGCGCATTGAACGAGGCGGCCACCGCCGCCGCCACGCCGCAGCCCAAGAGCGTCCGCGACATGGATCGGGTCAGATGCAGTCGCTTGGCCAGCCAACCGCCGAGCGACGCCCCCAGATGCACGGCCGGGCCTTCGCGGCCCACCGAAGCTCCGGCGCCAACCGACACGGCGTTAACCACGGCTCCGCGCAAACCATCGGTCAGTGACATTCGGCCGCCGCGAAGCGCACTGGCTTCAATGACGTCGGCGACGCCGACAGGCCGCTTGTTGGGCATGCCGTAGCGGATCAGCAGGCCGACCAACAGGCCGCCGATGGCCGGGGCTGCCACCAGCCAATACCAGGGAAGGTGCTGGGCATGCTGGAAAAGCCGTTCCGTACCGGAGGCATAGAACCAAGTCTGGGTAGCGGAGATGATTTCCCTAAAGGCAACCACCGCCCCGCCGGTGGCGGCGCCGACGGCCAGGGCCAGGAACGACAGGATCAATTGGTCGTTCTTGACGAACCGGCGGAGCCGCACCAGAACGCGGCTGGCTGTCATACGGGATCCAAACATATCAATCCCTTAGCATGACCGGGATGGATCGAAAAAGGGTTTATGAAAACCCGCGCGGCGGATGCTGCCTACAAGCCGACACATAAACCGTGGATTCCGGCACCTCGGCCCGCTAAACGACCCGCTTACGATCGGACTATTAGCCCGGGTAGAGCGCCCCGCCGGTACGCTATAACCCGACCTCAAACAGCTTGCGGTTGGCGGCATCGGTCAGGCGGCAAACGCCCTGCGACCCGCAAAGAAGTTTGCCGTCTTCGTCATGCCGGTGTAATAAGCGGTCAACCGTAATCAACCGATTAAGCAGAACCATGGCCGCTTCAGACCAATCAGCACCGACCAACGAGCAAAAGGACGGCAGTCCCGAGCTCTCCGTCGTCGTGCCCGTTCACAATGAAGCAGAGAATATCGCCCCGCAGATTGCTGAAATCCAAGCGGCCCTGGATGGGGTCTGCAACTTTGAAATCGTTTATGTCGATGACGGCAGTTCCGATGCGACCCTCGAACGCTTGCGCGGCTGTGCCACTACTGTGCCGCAGTTGAAAATAGTCCGCCACCTTGATTGCGCCGGACAAAGCGCCTCTATCGTCAGCGGCGTACGGACGGCAAAGGCACCGCTTATCGCCACCCTCGACGGCGACCGCCAGAACGATCCGGCCGATATCCCGCGGCTTTTAAAAGCCATGCAGGAAGAGGCCGACCAGGACAGCCTGCTGATCGCCGGTCACCGGGCCAGGCGCCGGGACACTTGGGTGAAGAAGATGTCGTCGAAGGTCGCCAACGGCGTCCGTTCGACATTGCTGGGTGACAAAACACCGGATACCGGCTGCGGCCTCAAAATTTTCACCCGCAAGACCTTCCTGGAGATGCCGGCCTTTGACCATATGCACCGTTTCCTGCCGGCGCTGATGATCCGCCAGGGCGGCCGGGTGGTCTCGGTGCCGGTCAACCACCGCCCACGCCAACAAGGCATCTCCAAATACGGTCTTTTCGACCGGCTGTGGGTCGGCATCAGCGACCTGTTCGGGGTTATGTGGCTACAGCGGCGGGCCTGCCATCCAATCGTCGAGCAGGAGGCGGACCGGCGCCATGACACCTGATCCACACAATCCCAGGACGATCCGATGAACTTTCGCATTCTGTTTCGCGGATTGGCCCTGATTGCCTCGCTGATCGCCATCGGTATTATCCTGAAGACGACGGAATTCGGGTCGGCCCTAGACAAGGCCTGGATCGACGCAGTGGTCAGCGGCAACGGGGTTTCGGGCAAGCTTGTCTTCCTCGCCGTCGGGGCGGCTTTTACCGGCATCGGCCTGCCCCGCCAGGCCATCGGCTTTCTCGGCGGTTATGCTTTCGGCGTCGCCATGGGAACGGGGCTGGCCGTTGTCGCCACGGCCTTCGGCTGCGCCGCTTCCTTTTATTATGCCCGTCTGCTGGGCCGGGAATTCGTCAAATCCCGGTATTCCGGAAAAATCAAAAAGGTCGATGATTTCCTGCACGACAATCCGCTGTCCATGACTCTGTTGATCCGGCTTTTGCCCCTCGGCAGTAATTTCGTCACCAATCTGGCCGCCGGCGTGTCGAGCGTACACCCTGTTCCTTTCATCGGCGGATCGGCAATCGGCTATATTCCGCAGACCTTTATCTTCGCCCTGATCGGCAGCGGTATCACCCTGCAACCGGAATACAGAATCAGCGCCAGTATTGTCCTTTTCATTCTGTCGGGCATGCTGGGAGTATATCTTTACAGGAAGTACCGGCATGGCAAATCCCTTGATGACGACATCGAACGCGAACTCGGCGGCAGCCTGCAAAACGGCCCGCATGCGGCGGCCGACGGCAGCGAGCGCTAAAACGGATTAGGCGTCATGACAGCAGGCCAACTCACCGGCAACCGATGGCTCTGGCTGGCCGCCCTGATGTGGGTGGTGCTGATGGCCGTTGCCGTTTGGACGCGGCCGCTGCTGCCGGTCGACGAGACCCGCTATCTGGCGGTGGCCTGGGAAATGTGGCGGGAAGGAAATTTTCTGGTTCCCCACCTGAACGGCGAAACCTACAGCCACAAGCCGCCGTTATTATTCTGGCTGATGCATCTGGGCTGGGGGCTTTTCGGAGTCAATGACTGGTGGCCGCGTCTGGTGGCGCCGCTGTTCGGCCTGGGCAGCTTGATCTGCACGGTGCTCCTGGCCGGCACCCTGTGGCCCGGACCGCTCTATGAAGGAATCCGGCGGCGGGCCCCGATTATCCTGATCGGCTGCCTGTTCTGGACCTTCTTCACGACACTGACCATGTTCGATATGATCCTGGCTTTCTTCACCCTGCTCGGCCTTTACGGACTGGTGCAAGCCCGGCGCACCGGCAGTTGGCGGGGTTTCTGGCTGGTCGGACTGGCCATCGGCCTCGGCATCCTGGCCAAGGGCCCGGCGATCCTGCTGCATATTCTTCCGGTGGCCCTGCTGGCGCCACTATGGGCGACGGCGCTCAGCGAGGGGTCCACCACCGTCAACTGGCGGCGCTGGTACGGGCGTACCCTTGTCGCTGTTTTAAGTGGCGCTGCCCTCGGCCTGGCCTGGGCCGTGCCCGCCGCCCTGGCCGGGGGCGAGGCCTACGCCAACGCTATTTTCTGGGGCCAGTCGGCAGGCCGTATGATCGATTCCTTTGCCCATGGGCGGCCCTGGTGGTGGTATGGCGCCATCCTGCCGCCGATGATCTTACCGTGGCTGATCTGGCCGCCGCTGTGGCGGGCGGCGCGGACCTTGCCTCGCGCGCTTGGCGACGGCGGCGTGCGGCTGTTGCTTTGCTGGTTTCTCCCCGCCTTTATCGTATTCACGGCCATCAGCGGCAAGCAGGCCCATTACCTGCTGCCCGAATTTCCGGCCATCGCCTTGTTGCTGGCCTTTCTGTTGAGCCGTCCGGGCCTGGAGCCCTCCTACCGCCGCCGTGACCTGTTATGGCCCGGTCTGTTGTTTGCCGCCCTCGGCCTGGTCTTGATCGCGGCGCCTTTCCTGCCGCTGAGGGCGGATACGGCGGCCATGCTCGGCCTCATCGAACCCTGGTGGGGCCTGGGCATAATCGCCGGGGGTTTGTTCATCATGCTGAAACCGCCCAAGGGAGACATGACATCCCTGGGCGGGCTGGCCGCTCTTGCGGTGCTGCTGGCCCTGGTGGTGCACGCGGCGCTCAGGCCGATGCTGATCGGCCACTACAACATGGAACCGGCGGCCCTAAAACTCGGCCAGTGGGACCGGCAGGGCTATACCATCGCCCATTATGGCAAATACCACGGCCAGTACAATTTCCTGGGCCGCATTGAAAAGCCGTTTCCGATCATCGGCGACGGCGAAGCCCGAGAATGGCTGCCGAAAAACCCCCGCGGCAAGATCATCACTTACCACAAAACGGTGGCCGACGGCTTCAAGCCGGATTTTGTCTACCCTTCCCGCCGCGGCCTGATCATCATTTGGGACACCCAGGAAGCCCTCAAAGACCCGGTTATCCTGAAACGGCCAAAGGAAACACCTAAAATCAAGGAAACACCTAAAATACGGTGATTTTTCCCGATTCCGTCCGTTTTTCCCCATCAAAGCCTTGACAGTTCCCGTCAACAAAACTAATTGAACTTGGCACTCGCTGAGGCTGAGTGCTAACAAATCAGTTTTTACCTTATTTATCAGACACTTTGTCGGAGGAAGACTATGAAATTCAGGCCACTGCATGATCGCGTTGTTGT
>JADHTD010000040.1 GCA_016776525.1 Rhodospirillales bacterium | reverse complement strand
CCAGTTTACCGCCGCGTTCCACATAGACCTGTTTGGCGCCGTTGACCATGATGTCGGTAACCGCATCATCGGCCAGCAGCACCTCCAAGGGGCCCAGGCCCAGCATTTCGTTGAGCAGGGCCGTCACCACATCGCGCTGTTCGCTGAGGTTGAGGTGCAGTTTTTCCTCACCAAGGATTTCAGAGACGATATCACCGACCTGGCGGGCCAGTTCGCCGCGCGGCAGTTCCGAGGCCTTGCCGACGTCTATGCGCTCCATGAGGATCGGATGCACCGCCAAGACCGCCGTCTCGATGCTGCTTTTGCTGGCCGAATTGGCAGCCGGTTGGGCGGCCGGGCCGGTGGAGTCCATCAACAACTCGTTGAGGATTCCGGTGACCATGTCGCGGTGCTGGTGTTTGTCGAGCGACAGGCCTAGGGCGTCGGCCTGTTCGTCGATAAGGACGCCGATGGTTTCCGACAGGTCCTGTCGCGGCATGTCGGCGCAGGACGGACCCAGACGCAAGGCGGCGGCCAAGGCAGCCTGGTACACCTGGGTTTCAAGATCACCGGCGGCAAGCGGCCCAGCGCCGGTGTCAGGGGCTACGTGTTCCGGCAACGGAAACGGAATGGGGTCAGCGCCGTCGCCCTCGGACAGCACCGGGGTGACCTTAGCGGTTACCAGGGTCGCTTCGTCCGTATGGTTGCGGCGTCCAAACATCATGCCCTCTTTTTCAAAACCCGCTGCCAGATGGATGGCGGGGCGGCTTCGTCCTCATCCCGGCACAGGCCGTCGATAAGGCCGCGCAGGGGTACCACCGCCTTTCCTTTCTTTTCCGCCTCGGCCCAGGCGGTGCCGTTGGCGTTGCTTTTGGTTACTGTTTTCAGGTCGAAAGGCAGGACCCGATCGATGCTCAGTTCCGAGTTCCTTTCAAAATCGGCTTTACTCAATTCGCCGGTTTTCCTTTCCCCGGCCTTGTTGAGCAGCATTTTCATATCGGCATGGGGAGCCTGGGCGCGGATCAGCTCCGACAGGCGCATGCTGTCGCGCATGCCCGACAGGGTCGGCGGTGAAACCAGGAATGCCGTAAACGGTTCATGGAAACTGGCGATCTGCGAGCGGGCGGCGAAGCGGGGCAGGTCGACGACGACCATATCGAAATCCCGGCGCAGGTAATCGAACAGCCGGTCGAGGGCCTGGGGATCGAAGGAAAAGGCGTTTTCCAGGGCTTCCTCGCCGCTCAGTACGTATAGATTTTCGCTTTCGCGGACCATGGCGCGTTCGATAAACAGGGCGTCGATGCGTTCCGGGTTTTCCAGGGCTTCCCGGAAGCCGCGTCCCGATTCCAGATCGAGGAACAGCGCCGCCGTCCCGAAATAAAGGTCGAGGTCGACAAGGGCGATCCGCTTGTCTTTTTCCCGGGCCAGAATCCAGGCCGTATTGACCGCCACGGAACTGGCCCCGGCCCCGCCGCAGGTGCCGATGACGGTGATAATCTGACCCAGCCCGGATGGAACCGGTGTTTTATCTTCGGGCTGTTCAATGGGCTTTTCGACGGCCGCCCGCAGGGTCTCCGGTGAGACCGGTTTGACCAGGTATTCCTGGACGCCCAGATCGAGTAACCGGCGGTACAGATTGATGTCGTTGTGGTCGCCCAGGGCGATAAAGCGGGTTCCCGCATCGCAAACCGCGGCCAGCCGTTCGACGGCGCCGACCATATCGCCGGTCCCGGACAAATCGACCAGCAGCAATTGCGGTGTCTCGATGCCGGTCAGGGTGCCCATCGCTTCCTCAACACCCCCGGCCAGAATTTCGGCATTGGCCCAGGCCCGTTCCAGGGCGGTGCGGGTCAGCACGGCATGGGTCACTTCATCGGTGACGAAGGCCATCAGCGATGTTTGCAGGCCGGGATTGATGTCCTGTTTCAGGGCAGCGGTGCTCATGCTTATTCCCCTTCCCCGGTTTTCTGTTGGTTCTGGGTAACGCCGACGTCTTCCGGCGTCAGGGTCTTGGTTTCGCCCTTGCGGTAGCGTTCAACGGCGCCGGCGGCGACGGTGCCGTCGGCCGGGTCCAAGGGGCGGCCACTGGCCAGATCGGCGGGGTTGGCGACCATCAGGCCCAGGTTGGTGGCCGTGGCGCAGCCGAAATTGCTGGGCACAGCGTTGTTGAAATTGCGCCCGGGATAGCCCGACCAGTCGGGACAGCCGGGCAGGGTCACCAGATGGCGGCGGACCGCGATGCGGATGGCGTTGGCCGGCGGATACTGGATTCCGAACTCGTTCGATTTGGCGGTCGCCGTAATATTTTTGAGGGCCAGATGCACCCGCACCCGTTCCCGGCGGCGTTCCGTCAGCCGTCCGCTGCCGCCGGCAATGACATGCACGGCGTCGCCATAACCGACCCCGGTTTTGCCGAGGAAGGCATTCAGGCGTTCGCGTTCGGTGATGCCCAGGTTGTCCCGGCCCGCTTCGAACAAGACATCATGGCCGTACTGGACAAGATTGGCCTGCGGTTCTTTGGGCTTCGGCACGCTGTCCCAATCCTCGACATATTGATCGAGGGTCTTGCAACCGGCCACAACCAGCAGCACGGAAAGGGCGGCAACGATTGGGGCCAAGCGTTTCAAACCTTGTGATATGCGTGTGGTCATGGTCCTGCCCTCCTATCAATCCAGTTGAAAGCCGACCGGACCGACCAGGCCGCGGCCTTGGCGGTCGACGGTAACCGGCTTACCGGCATTCCGGTTGCGGCGGTTGGTGCCGCCGATAATCAGGCGTTCGATGTCGTGGGGCGGATGGAAACCGTCGGTCGGCGCCGCCAGTTTGCGGCGGTTGGTCGGGCGCACCACATAGGGCGTGATGATGATCACCAGTTCGCTTTCATCGCGCTGGAAACGGTCGGATTTAAAGAGGCCGCCCAATACCGGCACATCGCCGAGGCCGGGAAACTTGGAAATGTCATGGGTGACATTGTTCTGCAACAGGCCGGCGATGGCGAAGCTCTGGCCGCTGCCCAGTTCGACGGTGGTCTCGGCGCGCCGCGTGGTCAGCGACGGTACCACGAAATTGTTCAGCGTCACGGCATTGGTGTTGGACAGCTGGCTGACTTCCGGGCGCACATGCAGGTTGATGCGGGCGCCGCTCAACAGGGTCGGCGTGAAGGCCAGCGAGACGCCGAATTTCTTAAACTCGATGGTCACTTTGCCGTCGGAATCGGGAACCAGGATGGGGAACTCGCCGCCGGCCAGGAAACTGGCCGTTTCACCGGACAGCGCCGTCAGGTTCGGTTCCGCCAGAACGCTGACCAGGCCTTCTTCCTCAAGGGCGTCGATGACCGCATTGAAATCCCAGTTTTTCAGGCCAAAACCGGTGGTCAGGGTGTGCTGGGTGACGCCGGCGGCAAACGGATTGGCGGTCGCCAGACCCAGCGAAAAGCCGCCGATGGAGCCGAGGATGCTCCAGTTGAAGCCCAGTTGTTTGTCGATACCGCGGCTGATTTCGGCAACCCGGACCCGCAAATTCACCTGATTGGGGCTGTCGACACCAATTCTATTGAGCACCGCATCGTCGGAGCCGGCGAAACTGGCGGCCAGTTTGCGGATGTTTTCGGTGACCAGCGGCGTCGAGACGATGCCGTCGAGAACCAGGGTGCCGTTGACGGAATTGACGCGGATGTCGGTTTCCGGGTGCAGCTCGCGGATGGCGGTACGCAGGCGGGCCAGGTTATGGGTCACCGAGATATCGATGTTGGCCAGAACCCGTTCGTTGCGGTCGACGGCGAACACCGTCGTCTGGCCCGGTTTCTTGCCCAACAGGTAGACCAGGCTGGGCGACTTGACCTGGATGTCGGCGATTTCCGGATCGGCCACGAAGACGGTGGCGGCGGGCTTGTCGAGGCGGACCAGGCGGCCTTTGTTGACTTCCAGGTTGAGCGCCGTGCTGCCCGAGTTGATGATTTCCAGCGCCCGGACGCTTTGCGGCCAGCCGGTAATTCCGGCCACCAGGCCGATGACGGCCAGCAGGCGGAAAAGAATGGGGGAAAGGTGTTTCAGGGTTTGCATCATCGGGCTCCTCAGAACACGGCCTTTTCGGCCTTCGATCCGCGGACCACATTGACCTGGCTTTTCGACCCGTTGCCGAACTGGTTACGGAGGACGTTAAGTTCATTATCCAGGGTGAAGTTGACCCGGCGCTTGGCGATGGCGGCTTCGAGCGGGGAGTCGCCATCTTCCTCATCCCGGGCCAAACTCCGCAGGCTCAGCGACAGGGAGCCCATTTCCAGGGCCAGGGCGACTTTTTCCACCTGCTTGGTGGTGACTTCTACGGTCGCCGTTTTGGCGACGCTGGCCTTGCCGTCGTCGTTCTCGATGGTCTGATCGACGGCCAGCACCCGCACCTTGTTGAGCAACGTCTGGCTGAGATAACGGGTATCGCTGTTGCCGCCTTCGTTTTCCGTGCGGGTTCGGATGGTTAGCACCACATCGACCCAGTCGCCGGGAAAGACAAAACCGGAGATGCCTGTCGTCGCGTTGACCGGCACCGATACGGCGCGCATGCCGGGCGTCAGGACGGCGGCCAAGAAGCCCCGGTCACCCGGTTGCACGACGCGTTTGTCGGTCAGCGGCTGGCCGGCGGTTAATTCGTTGCGGACGACGGCGCCGACGAATTCCTTGATCGGCCGCTTGCCCTTAAGGACATAGTCTTCGCTCAGTCCGTCTTCCGGCCAGGCCTGCCATTTAAGGTGCTTTTCCTTGACGAAGGTACCGGCGGTCAGGGTGTCCTTGGCGACCAGCACCAAATGGGACGGGGCGGCGGCTTCGGGGGCCGGAACCGAGGCCAGGAAGGCGGCCCTTTCGGCATTGATCCAGCCGCGGGCCAGGATGGCCGTCCCGGCGGCGGCGACAATGGCGACCAACAGAAGCAGGATATTGCGTAAGGTCATGACGGCCTCCTCAACCGGCGCCGCTGATCAGCATGACGCCGACATAGGCGCCACCGGCGGCAATGGCTACGCCGTAGGGGAGAACGGCGCCGGACAGTGTCTGGTTAATGGCGCTGCCGCCCATCGAAGCGACCGTATGGGCCAGCAGGGAGCGCAAGGGGGAAATAATAATCAGGGCCAGCAATCCACCGGCCAGGGCAGTGACCATCAGGAACCCGACGATGTGGACGGGACCGGCCCACAGGGCCACCACCGTCATCAGTTTGACGTCGCCGCCACCCATCAGACCGGCGGCGAACAAGCCCAGACCGGCGGCAAAAACGGCAGCGGCAATAATAAGGGCGGTGCCCCAGGCAGGCTGCACGGTGCCGAACAGCACGAACAGCGGATAGAGGGCGGCAAGGGCTATGGAGATAACGTTGGGGATGCGGTAATCGGCGACATCATAGAGGGCCGCCAGCATCAACAACCCAAGGAACGGGCTTAAAATCAAATAATCTATGAAAGGTGCGTTAAACATTGGGGGGTCCGTCGCAATCCAGTATGGGGGGTTAGGGTGTTTGCTGTTGTCTCCGAAAATTTTTAAACTTTTTTCTTCCCGCCTCCCCGCCTCCGGGCCAGGGGAGAGAGAGTACGATGCGGCCCGGAGGTTTTGGACTTAAGGAGCGTCCAGGGAGGTGTTGGGGAGAGAGGTCTTATCGTGTCGTTTCCCTTTCTTACGGGGCCGGCGCAATGGCGCCGTCAAGAGCGGCCGACACGGCGGTGAACATTTCGTTCAAAGATCCACCCATGGCGGTCAGGGCGCCAATAGCGGCGACAGAGACCAAAGCGGCGATCAGGCCATATTCAATGGCGGTGGCGCCGGAATCGTCCTTTAAGAACTTGCTGATAAAGTTGGTGTTCATCTCAAACTCCTTTTTAGAACATCGGCCCACAGGCCTTAACTAACGTGTAAATTATAATATTGGTTAATAATGTATTAGTCAAAATAAACGTTTGCTATTACTTTAGTCGTAATTTAGTCTTTATTTTATTCTTTATTTAAATAAAAATTAGATAAAATTTTATCTACTTGAAACCGGTACAAGCCCGTCCTGCCCCCTCCTGTCGCCAAGCACGTTGAACACCGACCGGCCCTGACCGGTCCATACGGGAATTTGAAATAAAGGGAATAGATAAAATTTTATCTAAATTTTATTATTATTAGTATATTATTTGTATTAATTGATTTTATTATGAATTTCCTTTCCATTATTATAATATAGTGTGTCTTTTACTACTTATATATATAGACGCATGATGAAAAACCATAACCTCTATAGTTTCTGGCGCCGCTCCCGCAACCGGGTCAGCCGCTTCTGGCGGCAGACCGGCGGCGGCGTTGCCGTGTTCCTGGCCTTGGCGGTAATTCCCTTGATCGGCTTCGTCGGTATCGGCACCGATACGGCGCGGGCCTATCTGGTTAAATCGCGCTTATCCTCGGCCCTCGATGCGGCGGGCCTGGCCGGCGGCCGCAGTTTCTTCCTGCCGACCCGGGATGCCGATATCCAGATGTTCTTTAACGCCAACTTTCCGCCCGGATACCTGGGCGCCACCATCAGCGGCCCCAACATCGACGTCGATGAAGATGCGGAAACCATCACGCTGACCGCCAGCGCCAGCCTGCAAACCAGCTTCATGCACCTATTCGGCTTTAATGCCCTGGGCGTTTCCTCCTCAGCCGTGGTCACCCGCCAAATGCAGGCCCTGGACGTGGTGCTGGCCATCGATATGTCCGGATCCATGGCCTGGTCGGCGGCAGGCGGCGGATCCCGCATCTCAGCCGCCCGCAGCGCCGCCAACGAACTGATCGATATCCTGTTCGGCAGCGACTCCACCAAGGACAAGCTCAACATCGGACTGGTACCCTGGAACGGCAAGGTCAACATCATGCGCGACGGCGCCTTCTATGATTCCGCCGTCACCGTCACCCAGCCGGTCACCGCCTTCACCAATCCGGAAACCGGCGCCGCCCAGGCAGAAGTCTATATCGCCAACAATTCACCGGTGCCGCTGCTGGCCACCCCGGACGCCAACTGGCAGGGATGCGTCTTTAGCCGCTTTATCGACGACGCCGACGAAGATACCGACACCGACACCCTGTTGGGCATGCAATCGACGCCGGCCGCCGACTGGCCCGCCTGGCAGCCGATCGGCCCCGGCACGCAGCCTCTCTGGGGCGGCGAGCCGGTCCCCGGCTCCGCCCAGTGCACATTGGCCGTCGGCGGCAGTGAATGCCGGGCCTGCCTGGACCACGGCATTACCCCCCTGGTCAATGTCAAAGCCACCATCCAGGGGGCCGTCAACGACCTGGTCAGCCCCACCGGCACCACCAACATCACCCAGGGCCTGGGCTGGGCCTGGCGGGTGTTGAAACCGGAAGCCCCTTTCACCGAGGCCATTGCCGATCCTCCTTACAAACGCCAGCAGGCCATCGTCTTGTTGACCGACGGCGAGAACTTCGCCGGTTCCGGCGACGGCTACAAAACCACCTTCGGAGACGGCGACACCGGACGCCCGGACATGGACGCCCGCCTGCAACTGCTTTCCGACAACCTCAAGGCGGACGGCGTCATCCTCTACGTCATTCAGTTCGCCAATGCCGGCGGGGCCCTGCAAACACTGCTGCAAGGCGTCGCCAGCGGACCCGCCAGCCCCTTTTACCACTATGCCCCGGACGCCGAGACCCTGAGCCAGGTGTTCCGCGAAGTCGCCAACCACCTCTCCGAACTGCGCCTGTCCAAATAGCTCCTCGGGGGCATATACTGGGACCCGGGCCCAAAGACAGGGGAGGATTTCCATGCACCGCTTTTTCTTGGCAGCAGCCCTGCTGGTTCTGACAGCGATGCCCGCACAAGCGGCGGAAAACAGCACCACCATCACCGGCCATGTCTTCGCCGACAATTGGTTCGAGCTGTATGTGAATGGTCGCCGGGTGGCCGTCGATCCCATCGAATTCACCCCGCACAATACGGTGCCGGTGCAATTCAAGTCTTCCTATCCGATGGTTTACGCCATTCATGCCAAGGACTTCGCCCACCCCCGCAGCGGCCTCGAATACAGCCACACGCGCATCGGTGACGGCGGCCTGATCGCCTGGTTCAGCGACGCTACCGCCACCGGCCCCCACTGGAAATGCAAGGTGTTCTTTGCCGGACCTTTAGACCGGAGTTGCCTCAACAATGATCCGGTCAATTCCTGCCGGGTCGAACGCAGCCCCCTGCCCGCCAACTGGCAGGCCCCGGAGTTCGACGACAGCGCTTGGGGTGCCGCCATCCGGCATACGGAAGAAGCGGTGCGCCCGCATGGGAATTTCTATGACTACAAGTGGGGCGGCGCCCAGTTCATCTGGACCGGGGATTTGGAGATCGACAACACTATTGTCTGTCGGTATCGGGCGGATGGCCCGGGAAATTAGGGATCAATCGACGTCAGGTTGACGAAGCGCGGCCGGAATATGGCGAAGTTATGAAGCTCCACCGGGGCCATAACGGTTCCCGTAAAGGCCGGTTCGTAATCATAAAAGATTTCCGTGGTGATGATGTTCTCATTGTCCCGCACCAGGAACCCCGCCGGCAGAACGGCGTCACTGCCCTCGGTGCCGAAGGTGCTGCCGCCGCCACCACCGCCGAAAGTCCGCTGCCACAGAACCCGCGGCGCAGCGCCGCCGCTGGCGGCTATCGACGAGACCACCATCAAACCGTTGGCGCCGATCTCAAAGGGCGCCATGACGAAACCAGTGGCCGCGAACAGGTTGTCCAGGTCGCCTTCGGCCAGCCCCCGGGATTGGGCCACCAGATCGGCCATGGTCGCCGTCGCCCGTTCGACTTTTTGATTGAGCAGCACATAGCGCGTCACCTCGACGCCCGACAACATAAGGGCAAAGAGGATCGGCATGGCGATTGCCATCTCCACCGATAGGGTGCCCCGGAGGTCGGACAACAGCCGCTTGGCCAGACGCCGGATCATGTTTCCGTTTCCCACGGTTCGTTGCGCACGGCGATGCTGGCTTTCAGCTGGAAGATGCCGCCGCTGCCGATAACCGTACCGGCCAGGGGGGTCAGCAGGTTCCAGTCGTAGGTCATGCGGTAGATAACCACATCCCCCGTATCACCGGCCCCGGCCACGCCGATATCCTCGTCCCACAGGCCGTTGCCGTTTTCATCGGTAAAGGTTTCTCCGGCGTCGTAGGCGCCGTTGTCATTGCCGTCGACATAGTCCTCGCCGTCGCCGATGCGGTTGAAGCCGGGATAGACCAGCACCTGGACGTCGGCCACTTCCATATCGATCAAACCGATGGTCCGGTCGGCAACGATCTCGACGATCCGTTCCAGGCGCGACATGCCCGCCACCTCGTTGCCGGTGATGCCATAACGCGCCGCATCGCGCAGCCCGCTTTCCATGAGGATGGTGGCAAAGAGGATCATGCCCAGTTCGATGGTGCCGATCACCATCAAGGCCAGCAGGGGGGCAATAAAGGCGAACTCAACGACCGGAGAACCGTCTTCGTTGCCGTGCAATCGCTTCAGGTGGCGGTATAAGCGTTTCATCTTTACCATTCCCGGTGCGGCCGGTTAAGGCGACATACTGCCGGTTATTTCATAAAAATTAACAGATACACTCTATCTGCACATATATTACTACATATATACTTAACTATACATATTTTTTATTTTAATAAACTTTACATAAAATTTTATCTATTCTTCTAAGGAATCATCAATTCACCGATACGGGCGGCACCTCCGGACCGGGTCATACCCCCACCCCCATATGACCGGTTGATTATCCGGGAACAGGCGTTAGCATGCCCGGCCCGACATCCACCCGATGCTGAATCCTAGAGGATGTTAAACAACACCATGCTGATCGCCCAAATTTCCGACCTGCATTTACGAACCGACGGCAAATTACTGAAAGACAAGGTCGATTCAGTGGCCGCCCTGGAAGCCGCCATCAACCATTTGAACGCCCTCGACCCCCAACCCGACGTGGTGCTGGCCACCGGCGATCTGGTCAACAAGGCGGATAAACAGGATTTCCAGGCCCTACGCGCCGGTTTTGACCGCATCCAGGCGCCGGTCCTGGTAATTCCCGGCAACCACGACGACCGCACCCTGATGCGCGAAACCTTCGGCGACCAAGGGTACTTCCAGGACGAAAAATTCCTGCATTACACCGTTGAGGATTACCCGATCCGGCTGATCGGCCTGGACACCGTCAAGGAAGGCAGCGACGGCGGCGAACTGTGCGGCTCCCGGCGCGGCTGGATCGATTCCCGGCTGCGCGAACAGCCGGAACGCCCGACCTTTATCTTCATGCACCACCCGCCGTTCGGCACCGGCATTGGTTTCATGGACAAGCTGGACTTTTACGGCGCTTCACAGTTCGCCGAAATCATCTCCCGCCATCCGCACGTGGTGCACATCACCTGCGGCCACATGCATCGGCCGATGACGGTGGCCTACAGCGGCACGGCGGCCTCCGTCGCCCCCAGCCTGGTCTTCCAGATGGCCCTCGACCTGAAGCCGGATGCGCCCTCGGGGTTTGTTTTGGAACCGCCGGGATTGAAGCTCTACACCTGGGTGCCGGGCACCGGCCTGGTCGGCCATGTCGGCGTTATCGGCGATTACGGGCCGAAACACCCGTTTGTTCCCGATTAACATCGATCAACACTTTGAGAGAATTCCGGGCTATACTCCGCCGATGAACAAAGACCTTTCCAGCAAGTACGATATGCGGGTGCCGCGCTATACCAGCTATCCGACGGCGCCGCATTTCAACGAAACGGTCGACAGCGACGTCTACCGGCGCTGGCTGGGCGAACTCGACCCCGCCCAGGAACTATCGCTTTATTTCCACATCCCGTTCTGTGACGAGATGTGCTGGTTCTGCGGCTGTTACACCAAGATCGTTAAACGCTATGAGCCGGTCGCCGATTACCTCGACACCCTGTTGCACGAGATCGACAACACCGCCGATGCGCTATCCGGCCGTTTCAAGGCCAGCCACCTGCATTGGGGTGGCGGCAGCCCGACCATGCTGACCGGCGACGACTGGTTGCGCACCACCAACAAGCTCAGGGAGCGTTTCGACGTCGATGACGATGCCGAAATCGCCGTCGAACTGGACCCGCGCACGGCCACCGAAGATTACATCAAGGCCCTCGCCCATGCAGGCGTCAACCGGGCCAGCATCGGCGTCCAGGATTTCGACGACAAGGTGCAGAAAGCCATCAACCGTATCCAGCCCTACGACGTCACGGCGCGGGTCATCGGCTGGCTGCGCCAGCACGGCATCGGCCACATCAACATGGATTTGATGTACGGCCTGCCCTACCAGACCCTGGACAAGGTTCTCAAACAGGTGGACCTGGCATCCGGACTGAAACCGGCCCGTATCGCGCTGTTCGGCTATGCCCATGTACCGTGGATGAAATCCCACCAGAAGATGATCCCGGAAGAAGCCCTGCCCGACACCGACGAACGCTGGCAGCAGTTCGACCGCGCCTCCGAACGGCTGGTCGAAAACGGCTACGTCAAAGTCGGCCTCGATCATTTCGCCCTTCCCGAAGACGATCTTGCCACAGCCCTTGAAAACGGCACCGTGCACCGCAATTTCCAGGGCTACACCACGGATTCCGCCGCCGCCCTGCTTGGTTTCGGAGCCTCGGCCATCGGTTTCCTGCCGCAGGGCTATGTGCAGAACACATCGCCGCTGAAGGCTTACAAGGAAACCGTTGAGAGCGGCGGCCATCCGATCGCCCGCGGCGTCGCCCTGGCCGACGACGACCGGCTGCGGTCCGACATCATCATGCACGTGATGTGCGACCTGGATATCGACCTGGGCGAAATCTGTCAGGCCCACGGGGCCAGCATCGATGCCTTCGACGCCGAACTGCAAAGCCTGGCGCCGCTGGCCGAAGACGGCATCATCATCCTCGACGGCGCCCGCATAACCGTCACTGAAAGCGGCCGTCCCTTCGTGCGGCTGGTCGCCGCCGCCTTCGATACCTACCTGAAACAAGGTGAACAGCGTCATTCGAAAGCCGTCTGACACTCGACGGAACACCTTCCACCGCCCATGACCACACCCCTAAAAACCGACTGGCTGATCGTTTATATTGCCCTTGGCGCCGGCATCATCGGCGCCGCCCATATCGGCAAGATGCCGCCGGCCCTGCCGCTGGTGCGCAGCGAATTGGAATTGAGTATGGTCACCGGCGGCTGGGTGGTCTCCATCTTCAGCGCCACCGCCGTGCTCATCGGCTTAGGCGTCGGCGGCATTTCCGACCGCGTCGGCCCGTGGCGATTGGTCATGGTCGGATTGGCGGCCATGGCCGTCGGCGGCATCCTGGGCAGTTTCGCCGACAGCGGCTGGAGCCTGCTGGCCACCCGTTTTCTGGAGGGCCTCGGCTTCCTCGCCGTCGTCGTCAGTTCTCCGGCCATCATCGCCCATGCAGCCGAGGGCAGTTCCCGCAAAACCGCCCTCGGTTTGTGGGCCACTTATTTCCCGGTCGGCATGGGATTGATGATGGTCGTCTCGCCGCTTTTTCTCAACCAGTTCGGCTGGCGGACTTTCTGGCTGGTGCTGGTCGGCCTGTGCTGTCTTTGGCTGCTGGTCATGGCAGCCACCCGCAACCGGGCCCCGGCGGAAAGTGTGAGGGCGCACGCGCCGAAACCGATCCTGGAAAACCTGAAGCGGACCCTGCCCCATCCCGGCCCCTGGATCATGGCCTTCTGCTTTTTCGCCTATTCCCTTAATTGGATGGCCTTGATGGTCTGGCTGCCGACCTTTCTCATCGAATCCCGGCAATCGACGACGACGGCGGCGGCCCTTATCGGCGCCCTCGTGGCACTCACCAACGCGCCGGGTAATTTCGCCGCCGGTTGGCTGCTCAACCGCCATGTCCCCCATTGGGCGCTGGTCCTGGTTTCCTTTATGGTCATGGCCCTGACCTCAATCGGTATCTTCTCCGATGCCCTGTCCGACGGCCTGCGCCTGGCCCTCTGCCTGCTTTTTTCCGCCCTCAGCGGCATGCTGCCGGGCACCGTATTGGCCGCCGTCCCGACCATCGCCCCGTCAACCAATCAGATCGGCATCATCAACGGCATGCTGGTGCAGGGCTCGCACATGGGACAGATCATCGGCCCGCCGCTGCTGGCCCTGGTCATTACCCTGACCGGCAGTTGGCAGGCCTCGCTCTATGTGATTCTGGGTTCCGCTATTATTGGCTGCCTGTTGGCCTTGGGCCTCAAGGCCATCGAGGGCCGGATGACCGACGCCCCTTAAAGGCCGAAACGCTTTTTGATCTCGGCGGCGATGGCGGTGGCGGCATTGAGCGGCGGGTGCTCCCAGTTCTCCAGCTTGCCGCTCTCATTCAAACTCTCCAGCGGCCGCGCATAACCGCCGTCAAACAGGCTCTGGTGCAGGCGGGCATGTTTGCGGGTGGTCAGCTTCGGCGGCGCATAGACATAGACCGGCACCGGCACGGCGCAGGCTTCCGAACACATGGAAACGGAATCACCGGTAACGATCACCGCATCGGCAGAGCCGAGGAACCCGAAGTATGGGTTCTCCCCCTCGTCTCCCCAGCGGAAGGCGAAGT